>JAVBRY010000211.1:0-4124 GCA_031547505.1 Candidatus Gastranaerophilaceae bacterium
TACGATTCCCCTATTCTTGACCAATTCAAAAGTCATGTCAAGAATGTTTCATGAGCAGAGGCGATAATCTTAAGTCAAATAAAACTTCAAACGGGCATAGTTAATTTGGCTAGATTAGAAAAAAGATAGTACATTTATACATCTATATTATTGTACATTGGTCTATTTTATATTTTTGAAAAGTTGTTTACACTACAAATACATCAGACAGTGATACTTGAAAAAGCTGCAAAATCAGTGATTTCAAGAATAAATCCGCCGCTTTTAAATTGAAACAGATGGAAACCGGAGGTCTGGTACGGAAAATCCGACGGCAGCGGCAGGTTTAGTGTCTTAGGGAGGTGTAAACAATGCTAAAGGACAGATATACAGATAGTCTAAATCAAAGGAAAGAAATTGAATTTAGCAACATAAGCAAAGAAATGCTTCCTTGGCTTGAAAATCTTGCAGGAGAACATAACTGCAAAGTGGAAAGGAAGGAATGGAAAAGTAAATACAACAGCTATGTAATCTACGATTATGAGCCGTTTTGCTCTGACGGGTTTGAAATAAACCTCGTTGTTTCATCCACGAGCAGAGAACATTTGGAATTTCTAAGATACCTCTATGAAACTAAATTAATGAAAATAGAATATCTTAACAGCTGTGTAATCAGCTAGATTTTAATAGTTAATTAATAGTTTTAAAAAGATGTGCCGTTAAGAGAACGGCAGTATCTGTCTTTATTTAAACGGACAGGTATATATAACAAGGCAGAAATGCCTAAGGGTTAATTGGCCAAAGGTGTAGCACAATCTCACTTCAAGCATCTTTGGCCGCCCTTTTTATTAATAAATTGTGTCACACCGCTGCGCCAAGCAGAAAATATGCTTCAATATTGCTCTGAGCGGTGTCTAAAAGTATTATTTAAGACCCCGCTCAGAATAAAATAATTTAACATTCTATAATCACACAGCGGGGTGACAAAAATCAGATTTCAACTTTGTTTCAATTGATTTTTTGTCAATACAACACAGTATCCTTTGTAAGTTGGATTACAAAAGTGGCACCTGACGGGATCGTTAATGATCCGCCTTTTGTAAACAGAGCAAGAAGCGGTGAAGCTGCGATATTTACAGCATAAACCAGGGTGCCGATTAAAAATGAGAACGGGGCGACTACTATATCTGCTCCGTTTTCATTTCGTGCAAGTTTGCATGTGGTTCTCCACATTTTTTTGAAGAAGGTATTTCCGGGTTTTGTGGAGTTCCACATGTTTTGCATGAATTTTCGTTTGCCTTTTATATTATTGAAAAAAACTTTTTTCCCGTTAGCGACGCTGATTTTTGTATCAACATCGTATGCTTTACCCTTGTACATCATCTGATAAACCCCTATGACCACCAGTCCTCCGTTGCCGGCAATGTATGGCGGATGAGATTCAACAACTTTCCCTTTGAATACCGTGCCCGCAGGGATAGTCACATAAGTAAACGGTTCAGGATACTGTGTGACAAACGTTATCGGAGTTCCCTCAGCTGTTTTATCCGAGATTGTTCCTCTTAAAGTTGCTTTAAATTTCTTGCCTTTTTTCAATACCGCACTGACTGAGTTATTTGAAGAAGAGCTTACCTGAGCCTGTTTGGGAGTTTGATTCACAATCGGCTGAGTCTTTGGTGTGCTTTGGCTTTGTGTCTGTGCCGGTGGTTTTGTTTGGGCAGAAGTTGGAGCAGAAGTTGAAGACTTAGTCTGAGTTTGAGTTTTGGTTTGAGTTTGAGGCTGGCTTGGACCGTTTTCATTTTTTACTTGAGACGGCGTGGATGACGGAGTAAACGCATCATCCTCATAATCATCATAAGTTGGGTAATCCGGAGGCAGAGCCGGCAATAAGTCCTCCTCAATTTTTTTTGTATTGTATTTTGCACGTATTTTTGAATCTACAGAATCATCAACTTTGTACGTTTCAATATTTGCTGCAAAAGACATGTTGATAAAAAAATTCAACAACAAAAAGATACTAAAGATTTTCTTGAACATACCCATAAAAAAAATTCTATGACATTTAAGGAAAATAGACTAAAAGTTAATCTAAATTAACCAAAGATAAATCAATGTCCTGCCTTCAAAAGTATTACTCCTCCGAGAATCAAAAGCACACCGAACAATCTCATCGGCGACAAAATCTCTTGAAACAAAAATATACCCACAAGAAATGTTCCCATTGCGCCTATACCTGTCCAAACACAATATGCAGTTCCTATCGGAATGTTTTTCTGTGCAATATACAATAATGTACAGGCGATAATCATAGACACTATGGCAAAACCAATCCAAAGAGCCTTTTCTGACGATATAGTCGACATCTTGAATCCTATAGGCCATCCAATTTCAAATATAGAAGCTATTAAAAGGTATATCCAGCTCATTATTTCTCTCCCTGATTACATGTGAGCATACGCCAAGTAAAGTTGTTTGTAAAATTATTAAGTAGCCCTAGCAAATTTTTTTTTGCCCGGTTTTAATACATACATATATGATTCAAGCTGTCAGCAATATAAACACGATTCCTTATTTCTCAAAGTTGAAGGTACAAAAGGGAAACAACAATAACACACTTACTCAGTCGAATTTTTCTTCATTCGACAAAACCCTTGCTGCACAGAATAAAGCTTTCATTAACTTTAAAAAATACCAAGGTGATGAACAGCCTTTAAAAAAACTTCTCTGGCATTTAACGGGCAGAAACGAAGTCTATGAAGACAACTGGACAAAAGAACATTTTTATCACGCAGGAAATAAAAGATGGGTGAATGCGTATCCGAATGAATTGTTGAAACGAACACCCGAGCAGGCTATACAATCTATCTGTACAATCGCCAAGCCAAATATCGGATTACCAAAAATCCCCGGCCATATTCCCTCTCCCAACTATGGCGACAAATGGGGCAGACACGCAAATTATATAGAAATAAATCCCAGATTGGTTGCAAAATACGAAAACGGAAAAGTTTCCGAAGGTCTATTTGGGGTGATGAAACTTCTTCCGGGTATTCCTCCTTCGCCGAAAAGTTTTGCGAACTGCATAATATTATCCCAGTTATATCCGACACATTGGGGGGATGGGCATAATGACGGTGAGTCACTTTATCATATGAAAATAAATGATGGTATAAGCAAAAATCTTCTTTCTGTTGGCTTAGAACACAAGATGGGGGCTGATGAGCAGGTTAAGGCATTCAATGATGCAGCACATCTTTTGGGTTTTAAAACAGGAATACGAATGCCCATTTCATCAGGACAGATTCTTGTTAATGATAAGCCTTTCAACTGGAATGACCATATTGAAGATTACATAAAAGCTTGTACAGATACTGTTGATTATGGTTTTGATGCAATATATTTTGACAGCGCAAAACATATTATTGATATGGACGGCTATTTAGGGGAAGGTGCTGTACCGACAAAAGAACAGATGAGACACATAACTCACGCTATACGAAAAAATACAGGACGAGACGACCTTTCATTTGTCGGCGAAAAATGTAACGACAATCCTATCTATAAAGAAATGGGTTTCACTGCAGGGACGGACTGGGGCAAAGCGGATGACAGAAGACATGTAATTCATGAAACAGAAAAACAGCGAGACTCACGTGAATACGCAGCAGGTCCTGAGGTTTCGAATGATAATGATGACGGCTCACTATCGTATGAAAAAAAATTAAATCGTATAAAATCCTGTCTTTTCGGATATGACCATATTAATAACAAGCTCCCCACATTTATGCAGATGGATGATATATTTCCTTTGGGATACGGTTTAGATACCCACTCTACTATGATGGAATCAAAGCAGCTGAAAAGTTTTGATTCTTGGACAGAGTGTGAAAGACATTGGGATGGAATATTCAAGCTTAATGAAAGTGCTCGCAGATACACTCGGGAAGTTTATCATGAATTTAAAGAAGTTATGCATAGATAAAAATCATATGAGTTTTAAATTAGGCAATTTTTTATAATGAATTGTTTTTATATAAATATAGGTTAGTTAGGTTAAAGGTTTTGTTATGTCTGAAATAAATTCAGTATTTAATAACTTTTCTGTAAATCCATATTATTCGTATTGGCAGCCTTCACAGACGAAT
>JAVBRY010000222.1:0-2643 GCA_031547505.1 Candidatus Gastranaerophilaceae bacterium
GGGAATCAATTTGCCTTCATCATTGTCTACGGTTACGATAACGGTATACGTAACAACGTTAGAGATAGTCGTTGGCGAGATTCTAACCTGAGAAACCTTGCCTTTGAAGGTCATATCTGTGTATCCGTCAAGTGTATAGTCAACTTCCTGTCCTGCTCTGATTTTACCGATATCTGCTTCTGAGACATTAACTTCTATCTGCATTTTGGTTAAATCTCTGGCTACCATAAACAGGGTCGGAGTCTGAAAGCTTGCCGCAACGGTCTGCCCAACGTCTATGGATCTTGAAACAACCACCCCATCAACAGGCGAGATGATTTTCGTGTATCGAAGGTTTGTTAGATTATTACTCAAAGTCGCCTGCGCTTGGCTTATAGAAGCGTTTGCTGCGCTTAGCTGTGCCAAATCAGATTTATAATTTGCCTCCGCTAAGTCCACTTCGCTCTTAGCAACGTAGTTTTTTGTATAAAGTTTTTTGTATCGTTCGTAGTTCGCTTTGTTGTAGACGAGCATGCTTCTGACTTTTTCGTAGTTCGCTCTCGAAGAAGCAAGGTCGCCCGTTGCTTTATCCACCTGGGCTTGAAACAGCGAAGGATCAATCTCAGCCAGCAGCTGTCCTTTTTTGACGACAGAGTTGAAATCAACATATATTGCACTAATCATCCCGGAAACCTGTGAACCGATATTTACGGTCTGGACAGGGTTTACCGTGCCCGATGCTTCAACAGACTCGACGATTGTTCGCTTTGACAACGGAACGGTGTTAAAATCGTTCTTCTTGCCTTTTTTCGAACAGCCTAGGACCACTGTTGTCAGACATAAGATGGTTATTAAAAGTATTGTTATTTTACTCGCCTTACCCAATTTATTCATATTTAGTTTACCCCCATGGATTTTTGGAATTGCTCCCTGGCAACGTTGTAATCAAATACAGTCTGAACAAATGCCAGCTGTGCACTATTGTAGTTCGTCTGTGCATCCTGAAGCTCAATAAAGTTTCCCAAACCTACGCTGTATCTGCCGTCTGCGAGTTCAAAGTTTTCGAGTGTCTGTTTGACTTTTTGGTGCATCAGAGGAATTTTGTTCTGTAATCTAAGCATATTAATATAATTATTCTGAACTTCAAAATAAATATTTTTTCGCAGCAAATCTATGTTTTCACCCGCTATATCAAGATAAAGCGTCGCTTCATCCACCCTATTTTTTATGTCCATAATATTTATCATCGGCAAATCAAGCCCAGCTGACACATTGAATCCGCTGTTCTGATAGTCGCTGTTTTTTCTAAAAGAATAACCCGCACTGGCGCCCAAATCAGGATAGTACGAACGTTTTACTGTTTTTAGAGATTCCTCAGAGGCTCTTTTGACCATCTCGAGTGACTTTAGATCGGGACGGTTTTCATAAGCACGCTTCATCGCCTCATCCAAAGGTAACATCAACGGCTGAAATTTATAGTCCTGCAAAATATCCTGCTTTTCAATCTCGGAAGTCAGGATAGTCATCCCTTCCTCATTTTGCTCAGGCTTTGCAAGCTCTTTTAATTTCTTTTTATTGCTCACGAGGACTTCGTTTTGAACAGCCTGAACGCGCTGAAAATTAAAGCTCTCTGTGTTTTTTATCGAATATATGCCCAAATCCGTACTGTACATCGCATTGCTCAAATTAATAATCGCAAGCTGGTATTTGTTCTGCGCATCAAGAAGCTGAATCTCGGCATCAGTAAGATAAACCTCCGCATTCACAAGGTCAATCTTGGACTTCAAGCCCTCTTCAAACATCGCCTTCGTTCTTTCACAGTGAAGCTGGTTTATTCTGACCGAACGCTCATAAACATCGAGGTTCGCCAAAGCTGCAAGGACATTAAAATATGCCATTTTGACTCTGTATGTTGTATCAAGAACCGCATAATCCAGGTCATAGCCTGCGGATTCGAGGTTGAATTTTTGCATATTTATCTTGGCTGCGGATTTACCGAAATTCCAAATTAACTGGTTTACCCCGAGATTCAATTGATAATAATTTGATTCATTGTTATTTGTACCGCCAAATCCAGTGTTATTGTTATTTTTGTTGTTGGTGTTTTGATAGTAATATCCCGTGCCCCCTGTCAAATTCGGGAAATAGTCAGATTTTGCCTGACCTACACGACTCTTATAAATACCTTTCAAATCCTTTGAAATCTTTATGTTCGGGTCTGTTTTCAGCGCAACATCAATACACTCCTCAAGCGTAAAGACTTTTGTGGAGCCCTTTGCATCTTTTGCGTCTTTAGAGTCGATTGCATTGGCATGCAGCGGACTCAAAAAGAAACAAGATAGTATAAATAATGTAGTTAAAGATCTGTATAAATTTTTATATAGCGGTGATTTTTTCACGATGGCGCTCATTCGATTGCTTCCTTAAAAATATATTAGTTCTAAAAAAGGGTAATTGTAAACATCCTTTTGTGCTATATTTTTTCATTATTTGTAAAATAATATTTAAAATAATGATTATGATCTTGATAGCAAGGTAAATTGCCCAAATTATGTAAGATGCCCCTAATATTTAGAACGATAAACAAGAAAAAATGTTCATTGCTCCGTGTAATGTGCTGATTTTTAAAGGATAATTTCATGTCTTGACATTTTATAGACGAAT
>JAVBRY010000131.1:0-13511 GCA_031547505.1 Candidatus Gastranaerophilaceae bacterium
TTTCACATTCGGATATTTCTCAAGCAAAATCGGCAGGGTGCCTGAATGATCCTGCTCAGCGTGATTACAGATAATATAGTCGATTGATTTTATACCGTTATTGTCCAGTTTTTCAATCAATTCTTTTGTTTTAGGAGGATACATTGTGTCAACGAGAGCCGTTTTTTCACTGCCTTTAATCAAGTACGAGTTATAGCTTGTTCCTTGAGGAAGCGGTACTAGCTGGTCAAAAAGTTTTCTATCGGGATCTTTTGAGCCCAGGTAAAAAACATTTTCTCTTATCGACAGCAAATTCATAAATCTCTCCTATATTGTCGGGATAGTAGTCTCGACCTACAATCTTATAATTTTTATTCCGTGGCAGAAAATTGATTCTTCCCTGCTCCGCACAATGGACAAGTCCAATCATCGGGTAATTCTTCAAAAGGTTTGTTTCCGTTTTCAGCCGGGTCATAAACATATCCGCATACCATGCACATGTACTTTTTCATAAGTTTCTCCTTATCAAAGTGACCTGCACATAATAACCTATTATCTAACAAAAATGAATTATATACATGTGCAATTGATTATAAGTTTGTCATTACGCTTGCTCGCGCAGCGGGCAATAGACTTTGGGGTACACAATAATTGTTATTCCGACGTAATCTCAAAAAGCCAGTCATTACGAGGCGAAGAACTTTATGCAAAGTAAGGGTTTTTGTTCCGACGTAATCTCAGATTGCTTCAGGAAAAAAATTGAATAACTATTGAGATGCCATATGCTTCGCAATGACCGTAACGAATCCGCTTTAGCAATCCAAATTGACACTAAGCTTTTAAAGCGCATAATTAGATAGTAACTGGGAGAGGCGGGAGTTATGGAAAAGTTTAAAGAGTTTGCGCAAAAGTATTATTTAAAAGAGATTCTGATTGTTTTTGTTTTCTCTTTATTTATGTACCTGCTTTACTATGGAAAAACCGAGTCTTTCCTTGTGGATGTAGGTCGAGAAGCTTATTTACCGCTTCGAATGCTGGAAGGCAAACTTCTATACAAAGACCTGTTCAACGTATACGGTCCTTTATCCTATCAGATAAACGCCGTAGCTTATTTTATAATGGGCACAAACCTAAACACTCTGTATTTAATGGGATTTTTTAACTCATTCATTATATTGTTTTCGGTATTTTTTATAACAAATCTTTTTACAAGCCGGAAAATAGCTCTGTGCACGACTTTTCTGGTTATATTTTCTTGTGTGTACATAAAAACGTTTTTTAATTTTATATTTCCATATTCGTATGCAGCTGTTTATGCGCTATCGGGATTTTTACTGTCAGCTGTTTTCGGGATGCTCTTTATACGGGATAGAAAAGATGGAAAACCGCTGTTCTTGTTTTTGGCGTTTTTATTTGCGGGATTTTCATTCGCTAACAAAATCGAATATGCACCGTATTTTCTGTTTTTGTTTGCGTGGCTTTTATTCTTAAAACCCGGATGGAAGAATATCCTGGTTGCAATCGGATCGTTTTTTATTATTCCTGTTTTATCTTTTGGAGTTTTATTGATTCAAGGCGTCAGCTTCAAAGATTTTTTTGAAGCGTTTCAATTAATACAAAATATAGTTAAAACACCTGCACTGGAATTTTTCTATAAAAACTACGGGCTGTATTTCAATACGTATTATTTCAAATGTGCAGCTATTATTATGATAAAACTGATTTCGGTTTTGGCGCTGTTTTGTATAATTTTTTACAGTTTAAATTTTATAAATAAAAAATATATTGAAAAATCTGCATTAAAAAAATTGACGAATCTTTCTATATTTGCAGTGTTGTTAATAACCGCACTAAAAATGTTTAAAATATATCTGAAAGAAGAATTTCTCTTCTTTATCTGGGTGGGAATATTCTGTTGTCTTGTTCTCACAGGTTTTGGCATTTATTACTTTGTTAAATTTATAAAAAATAATTTTAAAATACCTGAGATTGCTAATCAGGATTTGATGTATATGTTTTTTCTTATTTCATCCATTCTTGTTTCAATCAAAGGTATTTTCAGTATAGACACCCAATGCTACGGGACATTTTCTCTCACAGTATTATTTATTTCATTAACAATTTTTGGTGCGTATTATATTCCAAGAATTTTCAGATTCACAGACCAAGATATCTGGAATAAGACAATTACAAACGCATTTTCCGTAGTAATTTTACTTTTATTTTTAGGCGCATTCCAAAAGCTCATTGTAAACCCTCTTTATACCGTCGAAACCGATAGAGGACGAGTTTTTGTCCATAAAGGTATTGCGGATATGGAGTCTTTTATAAAATATATCCAAAACAATACAGAAAAAAATGCAAGAATAATAAGCCTGCCCGAAGGCGCGATAGTTAATTTCCTCACAGGACATCCCTCTCACGACAAATACTATTATCTGATTCCCGTAAATGTTCAGTTGTTCGGAGAAGAAACGATTCTTGAAGATTTTAAAAAAGACCCGCCTGAATATTTTCTTTTAAACGATCTGCCGTATGTTTGTTTTGATACAGGAGGTCTCTGTTCTTATGCACCTCAGGTCTGTAATTTTATATACAAAAATTACACAATGACAGCAAGAACCAGCGACCCCGTAAACTTTTATCTTTATAAAAGAAACAAATAGTTAACTCAGAGCGTCTTTTAAAAGCTTATTAATAACCTGTGGATTCGCTCTGCCTTTGGTTTCTTTCATTACCTGACCGACAAAGAAGCCGAACAACTGTTCTTTTCCGCCTTTGTATGCAGCAACTTGATCAGGATTACTTTTGACAATATTATCAACAATCGCCTGAATAGCGCCTTCATCAGAAATTACGCTCAAGCCTTGTTTTTCAACAATCTCCTGTGCACTTCCGCCGTCTTGTAAAAGTGTCGGCAGGATTTGCTTTGCTATGTTGTTAGATATAGTACCTTTTTCAATCAGAGAAACAACCTCGGCAAGAGCCTCAGGAGTCAATTTTGTTTTTGTAATATCTAAATTATTCTCTTTTAAATATGCAGTGATGTCACCCACAAGCAGATTATTAGCTGTTCTGTAGTCTGCGCCGAGTTTCAAAACCTCGTCATAGAAGAGCGCAGTTTCTGGTTGATCAACCATAACATTCGCATCGTATGCACTTAAACCCAATGACTCATATCTTTGACGTTTTTGTTCAGGCAACTCTGGCATCTTCACTCTGACTTCCTCAACCCATTCTCTTGAGATTTCAACAGGCATCAAATTAGGCTCAGGGAACTAGCGGTAGTCGTTTGCATCGTCCTTGATGCGCCTGGATTTTGTGACTTTTTGGTTGTCGTCCCACAGGCGGGTTTCTTGAACAACCTGTCCGCCCTCTTCAACGATTTCGATTTGTCTGTCGATTTCGAATTCTATAGCTCTTTGTAAAGCACTGAAGCTGTTTAAGTTTTTGATTTCAGCTCTTGTACCGTATTTATCAGCACCTTTGAGCATAACAGAAACGTTTGCGTCACATCTCATAGAACCTTCTTCAAGGTTTCCGTCGCATACACCTAAGTATCTAACGATGTTTCTCAATTCTTCCATATAATTTTTCGCTTCTTCAGCGCTTCTCATGTCAGGCTCAGAAACGATTTCTAAAAGTGGAGTTCCGGCTCTGTTCAAGTCAACCAGCGAATATGAAGAACCAGCAATACCGTCAGCACCTGAGTGGACTAATTTTCCTGCATCTTCTTCGAGGTGAGCACGGGTGATACCGACTCTTTTACCTTTAATATTAAGGTGGCCGTTTATACAAATAGGTTCATCAAATTGCGAAATTTGATAACCGCTTGGCAGATCGGGATAAAAATACTGTTTTCTGTCGAATTTGCAGCGTGCAGGGATTTCACAGTTCAAAGCAAGCCCCAAAAGTATCCCCATATTCACACACTCCTTATTCAAAACAGGCAAAGTTCCCGGCATCCCTAGTGTAATAGGACATGTCTGTGCATTCGGATCCGCGCCGAACGCTGTA
Source organism: Candidatus Gastranaerophilaceae bacterium (assembly GCA_031547505.1). Classification (GTDB taxonomy): domain Bacteria; phylum Cyanobacteriota; class Vampirovibrionia; order Gastranaerophilales; family Gastranaerophilaceae; genus JAVBRY01. The sequence continues at coordinate 3,997 of JAVBRY010000131.1, forward strand.
CTGTCGGATGCAAATATTTTGGATTTTGTTTTCAGCTGGGTGTGAACCTCCAGCCCTATAACAACTTCATACTTATCTCTTAAACTACTCATTTGACTTCCTCACTTTGTAATTGTCATGCTGAACTTGTTTCAGCATCTGTATGTTTATGTTTTACGTCATCCAAAACCGAGATCAGGTTGCAAAATTTGTGCAGATCCCGAAACAAGTTCGGGATGACGGTTATTCTAATCCCTCAACGACGCAATCAATTCTTCAATTGCATTCTGTTGACCTTGTAGCTCTTCAATCCTTGCCTTGGTCTGATCTATAACCTCAGGCGGGGCGTTGGATACGAAGTTTTCGTTCTTGATTCTACCCTCTAGGCTTGATTTTTCTTTAACAATTTTCTCAATTTTCTTATTTTGCCTTGAAATTTCTTCGTCCAAATCAATCAATCCCGCCAAAGGAATGATTATCTTTGAATTCCCAACAACAGCAGACGCTGATTTTTTAGGGAGTTCGGCAGATTCACTTTCGAATGAAACTTTCTCCACTCTTGCAAGCCTTTGTATATATGAGGTCACTGCCTCAAAAATCGCTTTTTCTTTTTCGTTCGCACGAATCTCAATATCCATCATCGTAGAAACAGGAATATTCAAGCTCTGACGAACGTTTCTCAAAGACTTAATCGTCTCAAATACAAGTTCCATCTCTATATTAGCCTGCGTAAATTCAAGCTCTTTTTTCCAAACAGGAAAATTCGATTTCATTATGGCAAGTTCAGATTTTTCTATAGGAATCAACTGGAAAATTTCTTCCGTAATAAACGGCATAATCGGGTGAAGCATACGAAGTGTCATATCAAGAACATAACGCAAAACCCGTTGTGTATTGGTTTTTATTGAATCATCTCGCAATTGTATTTTTGCAATCTCAACATACCAGTCGCAATAATCGTTCCAGAAGAAGTCATAGAGCGTGTGAGCAGTTTCGCCCACTCTGTAATTTTTAATATTTTCGTTAACCTCTCTCGCGGTTTCGTTGAGTTTGTGAAGAATCCACTTGTCCGCAACGGTTAATTTCTCAGCCTCAATCTCTTTATTATCAACCCCTTCGAGGTTCATCAACACGAATCTTGAAGCGTTCCATATTTTGTTTGCGAAGTTTCTGCCGTATTCGAATTTTTCATCACTTACCTTGATGTCCTGTCCTCCGTATGTGGAAAGGGATACAAGGGTGAATCTCAAAGCGTCGCATCCGTATTTTTCAATCATTTCAACAGGGTCGATGGTGTTTCCTTTTGATTTTGACATCTTTTGACCGTGTTCGTCACGGATTAAACCGTGGATATAAACGGTCGGGAACGGTGCTTGTCCTGTGAATTCGTAGCCCATAGTAATCATTCTGGCTACCCAGAAGAAAATTATGTCAAAGCCTGTAACCAAAACTGATGTCGGGTAGAATTTCTTGAAATCAGGTGACTCTGTGTCCGGCCAGCCCATAGTTGAAAACGGCCAAAGACCTGATGAAAACCAGGTATCGAGCACATCTTTATCCTGTGTATAATTCGCAGGATCCGGATTTTCTTTCGCTACAACCATCTCACCTGTTTGGTTGTGATAGTATGCAGGGATTTGATGCCCCCACCAGAGCTGTCTTGAAATACACCAGTCACGGATATTTTCCATCCAGCCAAGATAATTTTTCGTCCATCTTTCGGGAACAAATTTTATCTCACCTTTATCTATCGCCGCAATAGCAGCTTTTGAGAGCGGTTCCATTTTAACAAACCACTGCTCTGAAAGAAGCGGCTCAATTGTTGTGTTACAGCGCTGACATTTGCCTACGTTGTGTTCGTGGTCTTTGATTCGTACAAGATGATTCTGGTATTTAAGCAGCCCAAGCGCTTTTTCACGTGCTTCGTATCTGTCGAGCCCGCGAATATCTTCAGGAACTTCGTTACAGAATTTCATTTTACCTTCGCCATCGATTACCCAAATCGGGTCTAAACCGTGGCGTTTTCCGATTTCAAAGTCGTTAGGGTCGTGTGCAGGTGTAATTTTCAACGCACCAGTACCGAATTTTTTGTCTACATACTCATCTGCAATAATCGGAATTTCTCTTCCGGTCAATGGCAGACAGACCGTCTTGCCGATTAAATCTTTGTATTTATAGTCGTTCGGATTCACCGCAACAGCAACGTCGCCAAACATCGTTTCAGGTCTTGTTGTTGCAATTACAATCGCACCCGGTTCATTTTTCAGGTGGTAGCTGATTTCCCAAAGCTTTCCGCCTTCTGTTTCGTATTCGGTTTCAACATCAGAAATCGCTGATTGACAGCGAGGACACCAGTTTACGATATATGCGCCTTTATAAATTAAGCCTTTTTCGTAAAGTCTTACAAAAACTTCTTTAACCGCATTTGAACAGCCTTCGTCAAGAGTAAATCGTTCTCTGCTTCTATCAAACGAAGCTCCGAGTCTTTTGCACTGGTCTAAGATAGCGCCCTTATGCTCATTTGCCCATTGCCAAGTCAATTCCAAAAACTTTTCTCTGCCGAGCTCATGCCTGTCTTTGCCTTCTTCACGGAGTTTTTTCTCAACAACGTTTTGAGTAGCAATCCCCGCATGGTCAGTGCCCGGAAGCCAAAGAGCCTCATAGCCTGACATTCTGTGATAGCGAATCAACAAGTCTTGCAAAGTTTCATCGATAGCATGCCCCATGTGCAGGATACCAGTAACATTAGGAGGCGGGATGACTATTGAGTAAGGAGGTTTGTCAGAGTTTGCGTCCGCTTTGAAGCACTCGTTTTTCTCCCAAAAATCGTAAATTTTCGATTCCGTGGAGTTCGGTTCATAAGTTGTCGGCAAATCGCAAAAACTGTTTGTATTAGTACTCATCCTAACCTCGTTGTAATTGGAATAGTAGGGTGCACTCATCAATGCACCAACACTAATTTGTGCTTTTGGTGCAGTAGTAACTGCACCCTACTTGGTGCATTTAGATTAACACAAAGGTAAGGATTTTTCTATTTATGTTTAACCCATATTCAAACACTTATAAATTTCCTGAACAACATTGTCCCAGTTGCCAATCTGAGTCTGCCTGAAAATTTGAACAGAAGGATACCAAGGAGTAGTTTTTGTATCGTTAAACCAGCGCCACTCCGCGTCATAAGGAAGCATCAGATATGTCTTTTTGCCCAAAGCACCGGCAAGATGTGCAACAGCTGTATCAATAGTAATTAGCACATCAACATTCATCAAAGCAGATGCCGTATCTGAAAAATCATACAAGTCGAGTTCTAAATCAACAATCTGTCTGAAAGATTTTATTTGGTTTTTTTTGTCGTCTTTTTGAAAAGAATAGAACTCTATATTCTCAATACCCAATAGGGGTCTGAGTTTTTCCAATGGTATTGCTCTGTTTTTATGAACATCTGTGTTTCCTGTCCAACATAGGCCCACTTTTTTCTTGAAATTATAAAAATATTTTTTCTTTAATGCTTCTTTTCTCAGTTCATCAGCTTTAAAATACGATGGCGCAGATGGTATATGCTCAAAATCCATTTTTAGACAGTACGGAAGCTCCATCATGTTTACAGCAAAATCATAATTCACTTCCTCTTTAACATTATGAATTTTTAAATCCGGAAAATTCAGTTTATAAAGGTTTAAAAGCTGTGGAGATACAAGAACATTAACCTCTCTAAAATACTCTTTCAAATATCTGAGATATCGTGAAAGCATTATCTCATCACCAAACCCGCCGTCAAAATAAACAAGTATTGAAGAATCCGGATGTTTATCTTCGCTGAACCAGTGATTTTTATACTTGGCTCTTACGCCCGGTTTTCTTTGGGCATAGTGCATCATCCCTTTATTTAAATCTTTTTTTGTATAATATGACATACCCAGACTCACATTTGCCTGTGTGCTGCTTGGTTGAATATCAAGAGCTTTTTTTAAATAAACTATTGATTCGTCAATTTTTTGTTCTTTTCTGGCTAAAACACCAAGATTATAAAAAGCTTCATAATTTTCTTTAATTTTTAATGACTTTTCATAATATTGTCTCGCTGTTTTTAAATCACCTAAATTTTCATATACAAGTCCTGCATTGTTTAAACCAATCGCATCGTTGGGATCCTTCGCAAGACTTTTATTATAATATTCAAGAGCTTTCGTATATTCACCTTTTGCGCTGTGTGCTCCTGCGAGCTTCCTGATGTATTCAATATTTTCAGGATCTTTTTGATTCAATATCAAAAGGTTTTTTATTGCTTCATCATATTGCTTGAGAGCTTCATAGCATTTTACAATATTTAATGTAATGTCTTCGTTGAACTCATCACCCATTGCATTTTTGTAGTACTGAAGCGCTTTATCAAACTCCTGGCTGCAATAATAAGCAAGACCCAAATTTTCAAATATTGGAGCACAGGGCTGCAATTCAGCAGCTTTTTCCAAAAACTTTTTAGAATAATCAAGGTTTCCTTTTTGAATCAGCAAAACACCTAAAAAATTCATCGCAACAACATTAACCGGATCATCTTTTATCACTTCCAGATAAATTTTTTCCGCTTCATCAAGTTTGCCTTCACGTTGAAGACTCAATGCTTCATCAAGTTTTGACATAATTTATATCTTTATTCTAGGTATATTTTCTTCATGGTAAATACCGCCGCCGCAAATAGTTTCAATAACTTTTAGAAGAAACTCTCTCGGGGCATCCATCTGGCTCAAATAAAATTCACGGTTACCAAGGTGATTTATTTTTACAATACAACTTTGAGTTTTGTCCGCCGGCACAAAAAGCGAAGCGACTTCACTTTCCATAGCGGATTGAAATTCATTTTCTTTTTTTTCTTTGAGAATATCGTGTAGGTTACCTTTGAGCGCCATTATTCTGCCTGAAATCATCGGTGCTTCTTCAGCACCGCGGTTCAATGCCTGCGGCTGGCTGTTCCATCTGCTTGTAAAGCTTATTGTGTGCCACAAAATGTTCAACACAAGGACATTCTGACCGGGGTCGAGTTCATAAAATATATTTTCCGTAGGAACGCCTCTCGCACCAAAAGACTGTTTCAAATAATCGACCGTAGCTTGAACATTATCGGCAAGTTTTATAAAAATTTCCTGTGCGTTTATTCCCGAATGCTGATATTCGAGAAATTGTTTATACATATGTGTAGAAACAAGATTAATCCTCTCCTGAATGACAGAAGATTTTCTTATAGATGTTTCTAGATTATCAAAGCTGTCGTAATTGCTTTCCAAATTGTGTCCTACACTCCGATGCACTTGCATTGTCAAGGTTGTCCTAAGGTTCCTCTACTACTTCATTGTATATAAAAATTTACATTTATTATAGAGCCTATGGGTAGATTTTTACAATACAATACACTTATACAATTATTTTAATACATAATCAACATTCTGGCTTGTTTTTTACAACGAAGGATGAAGAAAAAGTCAAAAATGATAATTTTTAAACTTTTTCAAATCCGACCTTAAGAAGTGCTAAGCACGTGCCGGCTGCGAGATAGCCGGCGGCATGCGCGAAAGCCGGACAAAAATGCGAAGCCGTGTGTGGCGGCTCGTAGAAGCTGACGAAGGTCAGCGCCGAAGAGTCAAACCGTTCGATACCGCCGTTGTGAACGAAATGTAATGTAGTGAACAAAGCAATCTATGATTGTACAGGCGGAAAAGGGAGAGTAAAAAAATCAAAGATTTTTTCGCAGCCCCAACAAAAAACATTAGTGTAAATTACCCAAGGGGCTATACATATAATTTACATATAGCCCGAAAGGGTGTTCACATGATAACCATATAGTGAGAGAATTTTAATAACCGAATAACCAAGAGGGTAGATGTAAAGGATTACGGAAAAATGAAAGTTGTAGTAGTAGGGTACGGACAGATGTTCTCAAATCTTGTTCTGGGCACACTAGAATCCGGGCATAAAATAGTCGGTGTATTGAATTATGACCGCATCAAGTACAATCCTTTTTTGATGTTTTTCAAAAATATTTTTGCACCAAGCTCCGAATACTCTTTTATAAAGAGCTATAAACTGCCTGAAATCAAAGCAAACAGTGTCAATAGTGAAAAATTCAGGAAAGAACTCCTAAAACTCAATCCTGACATGATTCTGGTCGGTTCCTGGAGTGAAAAACTGCAAAAAGAGACGCTTATCTTACCAAAAATTGCCTGCATAAACTGCCATCCTTCGCTTTTGCCAAGATACAGGGGCCCAAATCCCTATGCCAGAGTCATAATGAACGGCGAAACAGAATCAGGGATTACTTTTCATTTGATGGACGAAAATTTTGATTCCGGTGCGATTTTGATGCAGAAAAAAGTAGATATTTCCGAAAAAGAAACGGGCGAAACGCTTAAAAACAAATGCTGCGCCGTTGCAAGAGTAACGCTGTGCGAACTGCTTGCACAGATGGAGTCAGAGATAATCATCCCTATCCAGCAAAGCACGAAAGAATCCTCATATCATCCAAAGATCAGTGTTGAGGATATTTTAATAGATTTTGACAAGACAGCGAAGCAGATTGACTGCCAAGTTAGGGGCCTTCAGCCCTGGCAGTCGTCTTACATACCGCACAAAAATATATTCTTCAGAGTCAAAAAAACAGAGATATTTGAAAATAACACTAAATACACCCTCCCTGGCACAATTATAGACAAAGGCAAAAATTCACTCTCAATTCTCAGCGGAGACGGCAAAATTATGAAATTTGAGAACATACGTCTTCACGGCAGGATAAGAAAGCCTTTAACTAATTTCTACATAAACACATTCATAAAAATCGGCGATATTGCGATGTAGGTTAGGTAGTGAAATAATATGTACATTTTCGCCCCTTGGGGAGAAAGTAATTTTTCAATGCGAATATAGTGAGCATTAGAAAAATGTATGAGGGGTCAAAAAGTAATTTGATTAATTTACAACCCCTCACCCGTTTTGCTAGCTTTCGTTTTCACTCAAGCTGAAAAACTTCCCTCTCCCCAAGGGGCGATGGAACACGTCAATTGAATATATAACCTACAGCGGCAAAGAAATAACCAGAGTTGTTGTATTTTCCCCGGTGTTTGATTCTGCTTTTATCTTACCTTTATGAGCTCTTATTATCTTATTCGCCAAGTAGAGCCCGAGCCCGGTTCCGACCTTCCTGAATTTGTTCGTCGTTGAATAATATTTATCAAAAATACGTTCCAACTCTTCTTCTTTTATAGTTTTGCCGCTATTTTTCATTTTAATGATAAGCTTATTCCCGTCTTTATAAATATTTATATCCACGGAAGAATTAGGGTTACTGAACGATATGGCATTGAGGATTATATTTTTAAGCACCCGTTTCATATAAAACTCATCCAGCATAACGCTCTCATCACAGTCCTTATAAAAATTCAAGGAAATCGAATGCGTCTGTGCAATAGGAAACATTTCGTTAATAATCCTGTCAATAAGCCTGTTAATATTGATTGATTCAAAGTTCAGCTGGATATCTTGTTCATTCAGCTTGTAGGTTTCTAAAAGTATCTCAACCAGCTCCACAAGTTCTTTGTTGGAGTTTTGAAGGTGCATAACCGCTTCTTTTTGTTTTATTGTCAACTCGTCAAACCTGTCTTCCATAAGGAAGTTAAGCATATTCGCCTCAGCAATGATAGGTACCTTGAGATCGTGGGTCAAAGTAGCAACGAAATCCTCTTTAATTTTTTCAATCTCTTTTTGAATTTCGAGCTGTCTGCTCAAATCCGCCTGATACTCACTAATCATCTTCTCTCTGTCAATTATGGACTCTAGCATTTTATCAATGCTTTCAGAGAAATTCGGCAGAATACTTCTTGTAGCAGGATCAAATTTTTCAAAAAAGTTTCCGTACCTCACTGATGTAAGGGTTTTACCTATATTTCTAACCGCCTTTTTATAAGCAAGAAAAGTTTTCTTCAACTTTCTATACTTTACAATTCCGGAAATCAAAGATATGGCCAGAATTATATTCAGGATTAATAAAATATAAACCAAAACTTAATCCCCTTTTTCACTTTTTACAGGGTCGCTAATAACCGTAATGCTCGTGTTCAACAAGGTACTCCCTGACGTGATTCAAAGAAGACTGAACTATCCTTGTGACCCTTGAGGAAGAAAGACCAATCTGCTGAGCAATTTCTTTTACCTGCATGTTTCTGTAGAATCTGTATTCCACAACAATCCTGTCTTTAGGCGGCAAGGTAGCAATCGCTTCTCTGATTGTTTTCCCAAGCTCCGTAATCTCGGCTTTTTCATCAGGCATCGCATGAGGATCTTTAATAAAGTCAAACGGCGAATCGTTATCAGATGATGCCGCTGCGATAGAATCGATAGAAAGAATAGTTTCATAAATCGCTTCTCTGACTTTATTTGGAGAAACATCTATATCGTCACCGGATTCTGAAGAAGCTCCTGATGGCGTATCTGTTTCTTCAGCTTCTACTTTTGTATGTTTTAAAGAATACCACTTATATCTGTTTCTCAGCTCGTTTCGAATAGCCCATCTTACGGCAGTACCGATATATGAGCTGTTATAATTTTCAAGCTGTTCAGGGGTTTTGTTTTTAATCATTGCTTGCACAGCAATTATGCCGATACTGACCAGCTCGTCAAAATCGACCATGTGAGAAGGAATACGCCTCTGTTCAACTTTCGCAACCTTTTCAACAATCTCTATATATTCTTTAATTTTTGCCTGTGCGTGATTCACCATCTATAAAATCTATGTGTTCTTATCTATCTTAGTTTCTATATTACTAGGTTTTTGAGATTTTCGCAAATTATATACAAATAACAGAATTTCCGCAACTGCCTTGTATAAGTCAGGAGGAATTTCCCTGTTCACATCTACCAGCCTGAACAGCGCCCGTGCAACAGGCGGATTCTCTACAACAGGTATTCCGTGCTCTCGTGCAATTTTAACAATCTTTTCAGCAAACAGCTCTGTGCCTTTTGCCACCAATTTCGGCGACTCCATCTCATCTGCCTTATACTTCAAAGCACAAGCAATATGGGTCGGGTTAGTTACGATAAAATCAGACTCAGGCACCGCATCCATCATCGCCGCCTGAAGCATCTGTTGACGTCTTTGGCGAAGAGCCGCCTTAACATGAGGATCACCCTCGGTGTTCTTATATTCATCTTTTATTTCTTTAAAAGACATCTTCTGATCTTGCATAAATTTCCATCTCGTCATCCCGTAGTCGGCAACAGAAATTACCAAAAACGCTATCGCAGCTTTAAATACGAAGTCCATTATTAAACTACCGAACTCCTGCATAATAGCGAAATTATTATCCATAGCCGCAAGACCCATAATAATCGGAAAATGTGCATGGTAAACCATCCAGCCGATATAACCGAGAACTATTACCTTAACTATGTTTTTAAACAATTCAAACAGGGTTTTTACCGACATAATATTCTTGAAATACTTTGAAGGGTTGAGTTTATCGAGTTTTGGAACCAAAGGTGTCGTTGTAACA
>JAVBRY010000082.1:0-4692 GCA_031547505.1 Candidatus Gastranaerophilaceae bacterium
AGTTAAGGTTTCTTTGTACAAGCTGTAAGAGCCCCATAATTTTATGCGGTTCACCGCTTTTTGAGTCTGTCCGCAATGCTTCTTTGCATTTTGCATCAGCTTCGATAATTCTGCCGGCTTTTGACAGTGATATAGCAAATGCAGTCGGAAGTTGGTCTGGACATTCATCCATATCTGAAATTTCTATGTATTTATTAATAATTTTCTCATACTCAGAGAGATTATCCGGGTCAGAAAGCTCATCGTGACAGCGATTTTGAAGAAAGAGAACATCGGCTCTGTTCGGTATGATGCTGTTTGCTTTTTTTAGGTCTTCAAGAGCTTCTTTATAGTTTTTTTGAGCAAACTTAATTCTACCTAAATTACAATATGAATCTATGCTCTGTGCATTGTATCCAAGAGCCTTTGCATACATATCTATGGCTTTAGAATATGATTTTTCCATCTGAAGAGCAAGTGCCAAATTGAAATAAGTATCATAATCTTCAACTCCTTTTTGGAGAAGTTCCATATAACATTGGATTGCGGACTGATATTTTTCAAGCATATAATAAGAGCAGCCGAGCATGAATTTTGCATCCGAAAATCCGGGTTTTGCTTCCAGTGCTCTTTTGAAGGTGTTTACAGATTGTGCGTATTTGTCTGCGTTGTATTCTTTTAGGCCTGCGCTGTAAATTTTCGATGCATCTTCTTTCAGTGATCTAAACAGTATCACCGCAAGTACTATTAAAATGATAGGTATAATTGCGAAAAGCAGTATTATCCAGCTATACATGTTCTCTTTGTTCCTTGGTAATTATTTTTGTTATTTGTACCCCAAAATGATCGTCAACAGCAACGATTTTTGCTTCAGCTATTTCTACTTCGTTGGCGTATATTTTTATGTCTTCACCTGCCATTGTTTCAAGCTCAATAATAGAGCCTCTGCCTAATTCCAGAGTTTTTTTGATTGGGATTTTTGTTTTTCCCAGCTCAGCAGTGAGTTTCACTGTAACATCATTAATCCTATCCATATTTTTGAGTGGAGTTTTGGATACTTTGGCTTCGTCGACAAAGCTGAGCAGGCTCATTTCTGTGAGCGTTTCGATTGTTATGTCTTCATTCATTAAAACAACAACATTGAAATCCTTGGTTTTATGAACATTAAAGATGTATTCAATACAAAGATTGTAGGTGCCTGAGTCCAGATTTTCAGCGAACTCATCGCGAGCTTTTTGTACAATCTGAACCTGTTTATCAAAATCCACTACTTTCTGATATCTTTGAAAAATGCACTCTTTAGTGTTTTTTAAGATTTCAATCATAAATTCAGAAGATGAATTAACCTGAACCTCTGACAAGCTTCCACTGTAGCTAATATCACCTTTTCCACCCATCATGATATCTGAAAATATAGCTATCAATTCTTCGGGCACCAGCACCAGTGTAGGAACTTTGCGTTTTTTATTATAAAGAGTGTTAAATTTATACATTATATTGCTTGAGTTTTTCAGCTCATTAACATCTGTTAACTGAATAATGTTTTCAAATGTAAAAGTAAAATCTGCAGCATTGGCATCCAATGATTTTGCAAGTGATTCGACCACTCTGCTTGAAAATTCTTGAAAAAGCCCTCTCGCTTCTGATATGTGTTGAGCTCTTATTTTATTCATGGCTTATCCTCATGTTATATACGAATCTGTGCAATATGTATGGGTTAAAACGCGCATAACCTATTTTTAACATTGTGTTGCAGACAGCTTCTTTATTTTCTACCACCTTGTAATAATTTACATAAAAAGAAGCTATTTCTACTATATGATGCAGCGGGAATTCAAATGAGGCATCTCTTTTCAATGGAAACTCTTTTGAGTCATATGTTTTCTCTAAAAGTTTCAACGCAACTTTTGCTACCCGTTCAGGCTGTTTTTTTACATTGATAAGATAATCGTAACCCGCTTTGGCTGCTTTTTTAGCGCCATCGGGTTGTTTGTATACATCTTCTTGTAATATAGCTTTTCCAACAGCATGATAAAACGCTGCCTCTTTCAGCATTGAGGAGTCATCTCCGACAAGTCCCAAAAGCTTACCCATTTTAACCGACAAATCGTAGACATCTTGAGCATGGTCTCTGTCGAAACGATCTTCGTCAAAGCCTTCATCAGGCTCAGGCTCTATAGTCACAGGTTCTGGCTCTGGTGGAGGCGGCGGTGCAGGCGGAGTTTCAACAATTTCAGGTTCCGGTTCCGGAATTGTGATTGTTGGCGTTTGAATGGCAGCAGCTGCGGCTGCATCGACAGGTGTATCATATATTTCTCTGAAATAAAGTTTTAAAAGCAGCTCAGGAGTGACCTCATCACCTTTTGCTGCCACTTTCCTTGAGGCAGCTGAATACACATCCGTATCCAGGATATCTTTATTCAAAAAATCCAGTGAAAATAATTTGCGCATAATACATAATTTTACGCCGATTACTGTTATTTTTCAAATTGTTAACTTATGATTACAGAGGTATTTTTATTAAAAATTGTTACTATTATTTCATTTTGTAGCAAAAAAAAATCTTTAGTGTTCTTTATTACAGAGTGTTAAAGAATAAAAAGGGTTGTTATGGTGGTTAACGGAATAAGTTTTTCATCACAAATAAACAATGCAGAGCATATTTATAAAAATTCCACCAAACTCCAATCGACTATTACTGAGTCGACGCCGGATAATCAGCCAGCGCAAAATATTCAACAGGCACCTTTAGCAGCACTTCAGGCTTATACTTTGCCGTTTAATAGCATGAAAGAGCCGTTTGAGCAAGAATTTAGATTGCCCGGAAATAGATCTCTTGATATAGAGATATCAAACAGATATTCGCCTATGATGCAATCTGTAATAAATAATTTTTCTCAAAGAGCCGGAAAAACGGGTCAGTTTTTGAACTGGGTAGATTTGCCTAAGAAACAACTGGAAAAAAATACACAAGGTGTGAGCCATGTAGATGAAATATATGCTCAGTCAATTGAGTTTAAAAAACGTGAAAACGGAAAAGAAAGACCTCTTGTTGTTCTGGGTATTGGCGGTTCTAAACATCCGACAGAGTTTTTGTTGAATTTGAGCGGTGTTGATAAGAACAAAGTCCTTTTCTATTCAGATATTGACCCGATTAGTTTTAATAATTTTTTAAAAGACTCCGGCAATAATATACAGGATTTAAATTTTCTGGTGGTTTCAAAGTCAGGTAAGACATTTGAGACAAGTGATAGTTTTAAAAGATTTGAAGACAAGTTAACTGAAAGCTATAAACAACAAGGTTTATCAGATGAAGATTCCGAAAAAAAAGCACAGGAACATTTTGCGATAGCTACTAACACGACAGCTTCTTTAGGCAATTTAAGAAGCAAAATAGGCAGTGAAAATGGTGCTGACAATAGCTATATAAAAGAGCTCTATGTGCATGATGATATTAGCGGTGCATACAGTATGTTCGATGATGCAGGAATTTTTGCGTTAGCTTATGCGGGAGTGGACAAAAACACTACGGAAAGAATTTTAGACAGTGCGGCAAAAACCAGTGAAAAACTTCTTCAATACAATGATTTGAAATCTAATTCAGCGGCAAAATCCGCGATGATGAATATTTATTCAAGAGATAACGGCTATAAAACGACTATGCAGCAATTGTTTGGGAAGGTGTTTGAAACAGGCGGGGAAAACTGGTACAAGCAGCTATACCTTGAAACAATAAAGGATTTTGATTATATGGCAGGCAAGGCTCCTGATTCTATGCATTATGCGAGCGACGGACATTATACAAATAAGAACAGAAACACATACAATACTGTTATGACCATTATGAACCCTGGTATTTCAAACAACTACAAAAAATATACATCGGCGATTGCCGATACATACAACGAAACAACTCCTTTGACCATTGAAAAATTGGATGTTGAAGGGAATAGAATCAAGCCTGAATCCATAGGTCAGTACGTCCAATCGAAGTATTTTGAAGCTGTTTATACCGGCATTATGAAAAGAGCAATTTCAGGAGACATTACACCAAATACAGTTGTGCTTCCTGAGGTAACTCAGCCGTCAGTTGAAGCATACAAAAGCAAATTCAAGATCGGAAGTTTTTATGAATTGAATCCGGGACAAGGTTAAATTTGTATAGCCTGACTGTATAGTATTTAATTTTTTTTGTATTTGAATTATAGTTGTTTTGTAGTCAAAAGAGGTACTGGGATGATTTTAATTACAGGTGGTGCCGGATATATCGGAAGTCATACTGCCTTGAATTTTATTAAATGCGGCTATGATATTGTAATATTTGATAATCTTGAAACAGGGCACCTTGAGACAGTTGAAGTACTTCAGAAAAACAGCAATGGCGCTAGTGTCACCTTTGTGAAAGGTGATTTAAGAAATATAGAAGATATTGAACAGGTTTTTCAAAAATATAAAATCGAAGGTGTTATTCATTTTGCTGCATATGCTCTTGTTGGAGAAAGCGTGGAAGAGCCGGCTAAGTATTATCGTAATAATGTTTTAGGCTCATTGAATTTGTTAGATGTAATGGTTAAGCACAATGTTAAGAAAATAGTGTTTTCTTCCACCTGTGCCACATACGGAGAACCTCAATACACACCTATTGATGAAAGCCACCTGCAAAATCCTATTAATCCTTATGGAATGTCGAAGTTGATGGTTGAGAAAATAATG
>JAVBRY010000187.1:0-7132 GCA_031547505.1 Candidatus Gastranaerophilaceae bacterium
AATTTGTCATCCTGAACTTGATTCAGGATCTCCTGCGTAGCAGGTCAAGACTTAGACCGACTTCGTCGGAGATTCCGCATCAAGTGCGGAATGACAATAGGGTTTTATTTGTAATTACGAAAATATTGTTAAGCAATTGTAAATAAAATAAACAATGCGCAATTAATTTGGGTGGGATGTTTTTATTATTATATAGACTTATGTTTTAAAGGATATTACATGGCACCCGTAACTGGAGTAAACTTTCTTACACAAACACAACCGGTTAAACGAACTGAACAACCGGTTCAACAAGCTGAACAACCGGTTCAACAAGCTGAACAATCGGAGCAAATACAACGACTTCAGCCTATTGGTATTAAACCGCTTGGTGAAAAAGGAACACAGGGAATTAAACCTGCCGGAGAAAATCCTTTATTAAGCAAATTAAATGCCTATGATGCAGGGCAGCTCACAGGTTTCAACCCGGGAAATGCACCGTCACAGGCTAATGTTGGTTCGCAGCCAAACTTTGCACAGTACGATACGATTAACTCACCTTCTCAAAAAAATCATGAAACGTTATCTAGAAATCTAGATTTTATGAGCTAACCACCGAACATCTTTTTAAATTTGTCGGCTACTTTATCAAGTAAGCCGTCTTTTGGCGCGTCTATATCCCCATCCAAAAACTCATCTTCTTCAAGCGAAGGTGTGAAAACATCTATCTCATCATCATCTTTTTTCTTTTTTTTCTCACGTTGAAAATAGCCCAAGTTTCCGCCGCCGCCATTATTTTTCATGTTCTGGGCTTCTTGGATTCCTTTATGTGGGCTTGGACCATTTAAACCGAATGTCATAATCATTACCTTTGATTATAAAAACACTTATAATTCCATTATACACTATAACTTTTCCCATGGGAAGCCCAAATCGCTCTAAATACAACAGATAAGGGAGGAAATTCTATGAATTATACTCCTTTAGAAGTGTTTCGACCCAATTAAATACACTCACAAGCTCATAAGGCTTCGGCAGATATAAATCCTCACCTTAATCAAGTACCAGCTTTTTATAATGAACGACAGTGGATACAATGATTTTTATGTTTTTTAAATATTCATTTTGTTTAAGTGCTTGAACAATCTTCAGGCCCTTTAGCGTCTCTGCATTCCCTGCATCGAGAATAACAAGTGCAGGCTGGTATTTTTCAATGGATTCAAGAACCTTGCCGTATTCGTCTATGGCAGACACTTCATATCCTTGCATTTGGGCTGTAGTTTTTAAAAGTAGATTTAATGCCTCGTCCGTTTCAACAACCATTATTTTATTGTTGTAAGGTATCTCTGAAACCGAATCCAGAGCGCTGATTCTGGGGTGCTCAACAATATAACTCGAACCCTGTTTCATTCTCGCCAGTTTGTATGTCGAAAGAAGCGCACCAATAGCTGAATTAACGTCAGGATAAGGGTGGTGTTCGTTTGAAATCACACCTATACTTGTTGAAACAAGCGGGATACGCTTGCCTGCATTGTCATCACCGTATAACACAACATAGCCTTGTTTGAAATCCGTTTCGTTGTAGAATTTTTCAACTATCGCATCAAAAGCATAAACGATAAAAGACGTAACGTGCTCGGCTTTTACCGAATTTGTGATGATTAAAAATTCACCGTTAACCAGCTCACCCAAAAAATCGTTCTCATCAAGGGTCGAATTTATAATCGCTGTGAATGTCTGAACAAGCTTGTCTGCCGCAAGTTCGCCGTATATTTCTCTGTAGAATTCAAAATCATTTATCCGAACCAGCATCGCAGCCCAGTTTTTATCCTCTTTTATAGTTCGTTTTAGAACTTTAAAAGAGACCTTGGAGTTTGGTAAGTTCGTGTTTTGTCCGACGGCGTTTTCAAAGTGTCGGCGCAAATGTGCGTTGATCCTCGCTTTAAACTCCTCTGACTCAATCGGCTCACTCAAATAATCGTCCGCACCTGCATCGAGTACTGCCAGCTTGTCCTTCAGGTCATCCGACTTTGACACGGCAACAAGAATTGGACGAAACGTGTAGCTCAACAGCCTCAATTTTTTAGCAGCCTCTGAAAGGCTGATATCAAGGCTATCAGAGATTATAATAAGGTCAGGATCGAACCCGTATAATAATTCAAAACCATCCTTCAAGTCCTCTGCCCCCAAAACACTTATCCCGCTTTGTTCAAGCAGTTTTTTATACTTTGTAGATAGCTCACGCCTTTTGTCGAGAAGAAGAACAACTTTATTAAGCATTGAATTTCTCCTCCGTGAGTTTTTTACCGCTCTGGGTTGTATAATCAGCTGCGGGTAGATTCAAAACAAAAGTCGAACCTTTATTTGGAGTGCTTTCAACTGTAATTTTACCGCCCATTTTTTCAACAAGGTTTTTAACTATATAAAGCCCGAGCCCGCTTCCTTGCGCTTTTCTGGTCAAGTGATTTTCGACACGGGCGAATTTATCAAAGATCCTTCCGATATATTCCTCGGGAATCCCTGCCCCCTCGTCTTCTATTTTTATATCAACCATATTTTTCAATGACGAACTCTCGGCGGTTATGGTGATTTGGGTGTTTTCATCCGAATACTTTATCGCATTGTCCAAAAGATTTATCATAATCTGCTGGAATTTATTTTCATCAACAAGTACTGACAGAGTTCCTTCTCGGCATTCGAATTTGAAAGAGTGCCCGTCTGCCTGATTTTTTATCATAAACAAAATCTGCTCCACAGCCGATTTTGTGTCTATTGTTTTATATATGAGATTTTCTTTTTCCGACTGAAGTTTAGAAATGGACAAAAGATTTTCAATTAGCTTTATCAGCCTGTTTGACTGGTCTTTTATGATAGTCAAAAACTTTTGCATTTGATCTTTGTCGAGCTTTTCATATGAGTTTAGCATTGTATCAGCAAATCCGCGAATACTCGTCAAGGGTGTTCTCAGCTCATGGCTCACAGTCGAAATAAAGTCTGTGTATGTGTCTTCTAGATTTTCACTGTCAGAAGAAAGAGTCAATATCTTATAACCGCTTGATTCTCTTACATTGGCACAGTACTTTTTGCCGTTTTTTTCTATGGTTGAAGAGTTTGAAGGAAAAACAAAATCATTTCCGAACAAAGCAGAGAAGGCTTTATTCTTGTACAAGATATTTCCGTCTAAATCAGCTACAGCCGTCGATTGCTCAGAATTTTCAACTATTTCTTTGAAATCTATCATAATATTATTATAACAATTCATTCAGATTTGCATAAAAAATTAAGGTTTTATTTATGATTTATTAGTTACACAATTTTTGTTTAACCGCGTCCGAAGGACGCAGCAAATGGACGAATGTATGGAGTCCGGCTTCCCATAAGTACCCCACCCGAATAAGCCTTAAACTACACAAAAAATCAACAATCTCTCATCCGAAGGCAATAGGCTCACCCAAAAACAAAAATAATAATCAACGCACAAAAGCAAAAAACAATAACCTTATGAAGGTGGGGTACTTATGGGAAGACATACGGAAGGAGCGGATTTTCGGCAGAGGCTGAAAGGCGGGGACGTTCAGGCCCCGACTGCAACGCCGTTTAATGCCGAATAATCCAAGACAGTAAGGTAATTTGCTTAACAATAGCGAATTTGTGTTTAAACATTGTTCATGTTATAACTCACTTACCATATAGAATTTAATTATTTTGTATGAGTTCTAACAAAGGATGTATCTTCACTTGAAGAAAAAAATTAATTTAGCAAAGCACGCAGGCTTCTGCTACGGTGTAAAAAGAGCCGTCGAAACAACAAAAAAATTAAAGTCCGAAAACAAAGATAAGAAAATTTGGGTTTTGGGTGAGCTTATTCACAACTCCCATGTTATCAATGAACTTTCTGAGTTGGGGATTAATACTGTCGATGAACTGCCGTCAAACGAGACCGGTATTTGTGTAATCCGCTCTCACGGTGCCTCTCCTGAGGTTTTTGAAAACATTGGAGCAAAGGGTTATGAGATAGTAGATTTGACTTGTCCTGACGTGAAAAAGGTACAGCAAAAAGCGATTCAGCTTATTCAAGACGGCTATTTGCTTGTTATTGTAGGCAAACCGGAACATCCGGAAGTTGCCGCCATTAAGGCTAATGCCCAGACATACGGTGAGAAAATTATCGTTGCGACGGATGTCGAAACTCTAAAAGAATTTGAAAATGAGATTAAGAACCACGAAAAAATCGGGGTAGTGGTACAAACAACACAAAGGATTGAAAACCTTAACAAAATTGAGGAATACCTAAAAAATATTGCTCACGAGCTGCTTATATTTAATACAATTTGCGCATCAACTTCACTTCGCCAGAATGAAGCAAGGGACCTTGCTATGGAATCTGATTTAATGATTGTTGTAGGGAGCAAAAAAAGCGCCAATACAACTCACCTTGCAGAGATTCTCACTGACATAACCGAAACTATACACATAGAAACGGATGACGAACTGAAAGATTATGACGAATTGATAAATAAAGCACAGAACATTGGAGTTACAGCGGGTGCGTCCACTCCCGAATATATTGTAACCGATGTTATCAACAATTTAGATAAATATTAACGAAAGGAAATAAAGAAAATGGCAAAATCAGAAAATCCGGGAATGGATGAATTTGAAAGATTATTGGAAGAATCTTTCACAACAAAACTAAACGTTGCTGATGTAGTAAAAGGCGTAGTCGTAAAATCTGAAAACGACGGCTATTTGGTAGACATCGGTGCAAAATCAGAAGGCTTCCTCCCAAACAGAGAAGTTCCTTCTTCAATGTTGACCGACAATCCTTTAAAAGTCGGCGACCAAAAAGAATTTTACGTTCTTAGAGAAGACGAGAAAGAAGACGGCGGAATGCTTCTTTCCTTGAAAAGAGTGGCTTGTGCACAAGCTTGGCAAATATTGCAAAACGCTAAGGCGACTAACGAAACTGTTACAGCAAAAGTTGTTTCTCTTGTTAAGGGCGGTGTAATCGTTGAGGCTGAAGACTTGAGAGGATTTATTCCTGCAAGCCAATTGAGAACAGGCATGCCTTTCGACGGCTTGATGGGCAAAGAGATTGAAGTTAAAGTTCTTGAAGCTGACGCTAAAAGAAATAAACTTATCCTTTCTCAAAGACAGGCACTTGCTGAGCAAAGAGAACAGCTTGTGGATGAGGTTATTTCTAACCTTGTAGCTGATCAGGTTGTTAAAGGTGAAGTTGTCAGAATCGCTGACTTCGGCGCATTCGTTGACATCAACGGTGTTGACGGCTTGTTGCCAATCTCTGAAATCTCTTGGCAGAGAATCAAACATCCATCCGATATTCTTACATTGGGTCAGGAAATCGAAGTTAAAATCCTTAAAATCGATGAGCAGCTTAAAAGAATCAGCTTGAGCTTGAAAAGAATTGGCGACAATCCTTGGGAAGAAATCGAAGACAAGTTCAAAGAAGGTGAAATCATCACAGGTACAGTGAATAAAGTAACTTCTTTCGGTGCTTTCATAAACATATTCCCTGGCGTTGAGGCGCTTCTTCCTGTTGCTGAAATGGACGACTCAAACGTGAATCCGTTCGATGTATACAAAACAGGAGATGAGTTGAAAGTTCTTATTAAAAAATTCACTCCTCAAGAGCACCGTATCGCATTGAGCACAAAAGATATCCCAAGTTAGTAGAACTTGAATTCAATATTCAAAAGCAGATATCTCAGATATCTGCTTTTTTTGTTAAATTATGTCAAGACTCCCTTGACTTCAAGCCTCTTTTTATAGCTATAATATTGGAAAGGCAAGGGAATAAAAATGCGATTCAAATCGAAAAAACTAAATATTTTTAATAAAAAATTCTAAGAAAGAAAAAGTGTCCGCTTTTTCTTTTTTTGTATCAGGGGCTTGTAACAAGTAGGGTGGGCTGGCCAACCCACGACAAAAGATAAGTAGGTTGGGTGCAACCCAACACCAATAACATAGGGTGTGTATAACGCACCGATAGTAGAGGCAAAATGGAAATTATAAAACTAAAAAAATATCATAAAGGCAAGGTAGCAGGTGTCGACAAAGTTTCGTCGAATATGTATCACATCAGATTCACAACCACTGACGGATTCGACGCCAAAGCAGGGCAATTCGTCTCGATATTGTGCGACGACTATACTTTACGCCGCCCGTTTAGTGTTGCTACGCTTGAGAATAACGAAATTGGAATCCTCTTAAAAATCAAAGGCAAAGGCACAGAATACCTCGCTAACCTCAAAGCAGGCGATGATATAGACTTTATCGGTGCAATGGGTAACGGGTTCGGTATTGAAAACAAAAAATCCTTGTTGATAGGTGCAGGTGTAGGAATAGCTCCTGTTTACTATTTAAAAAATCAATTAGAAAAACAAGGGATTGAAAACGAACTTTTGGTCGGATTCACTACTGAAAAAGAAGTTTGCGAAGGGTTTGATTTTGATAAAGTCTGCACAGACGATGCTTCTTCAGGCTTACCCGGAAGTGTTATAAATCACATCCAAAACAGAATCGAAGAATTCAAGCCCGAAAAAATATACGCTTGCGGACCGCATATAGTCTTGAAACTTACTTCAGAGATTGCTCAAAAGTATTCTATAGACTGCGAAGTAGCAATGGAAAAAGAAATGGCATGCTCTATCGGCGTGTGCAGAGGCTGCGTTATAAGAATCAAAGATGAAAACGGCGTTGAAAAAAATGCAGCGGTTTGCCAAGACGGACCTGTATTTAAGGGAGGGCAAATCGTATGGTAGATATAACAAAAATAATAGATATGTCCGTTGATTTGAACGGATTCAAAATGCAAAACCCTATCCTCGCTGCATCCGGCACATTCGGTTACAGCCTCGAATATGGAAGATTTGTTGATGTAAAAGGTCTTGGAGGTATTGTCACAAAAGCAATTACACTCGAACCTCGTGACGGAAACAACTGGAGAAGGCTGTTTGAGACAGACAGCGGAATGATAAACTCTATCGGACTTGAGAATGTCGGGGTTGAGAAATTTATGTCCGAAAAAATTCCTTTTATGGAAAAAGCAGGACTCAACTATATCGTGAATCTTGCAGGTTCATCAATGGGTGAATATGTGAAACTGGCTCAAATTTGCGAAAAAAATAAAATA
>JAVBRY010000105.1:0-5967 GCA_031547505.1 Candidatus Gastranaerophilaceae bacterium
AATACAAAAAATCACGACATCAGAATTATCATAATTTTTTTCGCTGCCATCCAGCAAACCCCTAATATATGCAATAATTTCGTTCATTTGTTCCAAAGTTATTTTACCTGTCACATAAACAATTCTTTTAGAATAGTATCACAGAGTATCTGAAA
Source organism: Candidatus Gastranaerophilaceae bacterium (assembly GCA_031547505.1). GTDB lineage: Bacteria > Cyanobacteriota > Vampirovibrionia > Gastranaerophilales > Gastranaerophilaceae > JAVBRY01. Next base: position 156 of record JAVBRY010000105.1, read on the forward strand.
AGCGAATACTTTATGTATTCGATTATTGAATATATATTTAGTGCCCGAAAATAAATACAATAAGATGCTATGAACGATTTTAAACCTATTAAAACTGAAAAGATGGTAATAAGCATCAGGCTTGACGCTGATACCTTAAAAACTGTGGATGAATTGGCAACTAAAACAGATATTAGTCGAAATGAAATGATAGTACAGTGCATTGACTATGCCATGAAGAATTTTAAACACTAGACAGAAATAAATATACTCTTCACCCTGTCCACACATGCCTGAGCACTATGAGTCCATTCACGGAATGTTATGCGCTCGACTCTGTATCCTGCACGTTCGAGTATAGTCTGCTTCTTAATGTCAGTCATATTGGACTTGAACTTGTCCTCTACGCCGTCACATTCAATAACCACTTCGTTTCCAAACTCGTCAGATACTAAAAGGTCGATATGAACCCCTGCTGCTTCAACGCCCGCCTTGACGGTCAGGCCTTCCATAGTTATGGTATCAGCTATGGTTTGTTCAAAACTGTTATTGTACTTGTTTCTCAAGAATTCATCCGATTTTGCATAAGTAAGGTATTGCTGAATATAATCTACATAGTCTCTTAAAAGTCCTTGCGGCAAGGACGTAGGGTCTTTTGAGATAAAGCAGATGAGCTTCTTACGTGCACGTGTTATAGAAACGTTGAAAAGATTAGGCTTCTGCAAGAACGTCAAACTCTGTACGTGACTGTTTTCCGCTATTGCAAACGAAAGAATCATAATATCACGTTCATCACCCTGGAATGTGTGTGCCGTACCGACTTCAATCTGGTGTTTTCTTATTGTTGTTTCGGTCAATACCTGCATCAAGGCTTTTTGTATCAAATCAACCTGTCCTCTGAACGGTGAAATTATACCGATAGAAACAGGATTCTCATCATTTCCCTCATCAGCTGCTATAAGTTCATGCACTCTTTTTAGAACAGCCTCGACCTCAGGTACGTTGCGTGTAACATCAGAATCCACCTTGCCGTCTTTTACATGGTTAAGCTCAATAACATCTTCCGTTCCTGAATTCTTTGTCATAATACGTATTCTTCCGCCGTAGAATTCCTGATTGCTGAACTGGATTATAGGCAAAGCACTCCTGAAATGCTCATCCAACAGCACAGGGTCAGTTGAATAATAATTAGCTAAATCGAACATCGAATTCGTTCTAAATCGCCACATTAACTGGTATTTATCAGGTATTTCATACTGGCTCAAGAACGACTGCTCTTTCGCTTTCTCAAGGAAAGACAGGTGCGGAAGCTGCTTGTCATCTCCGACAATCACAGCTTTTCTAGCACGGTAAAGTATCGGGAAGCAGCTTGCGATATCACATTGAGAAGCTTCATCAATAATTACCACATCAAACAAGCCTGACTTCATGGGCAGCGAACCTGAAATTGCGTATGTAGTAATACACCAGCAAGGGAATGCCTCTAACAATGGTCTGAAATCCTCATCCTCAAGAAGCCTGTTCTGAAGATTCTTCTTTCTCTCAACGATTGCTTTAGTGTGTATAATCAAACGTTGACGCTTAATTTGGTCTCTTAAAAGCCCTTTTAGTGACTCACGTCTTTTGTTTTTCAATATATCTACGGCAAGCGTGCGCTGTCTTTTCTTCAATAACTTAATTTGTTTTAAAATCTGGTGTAAGTTGCCTATATTGTGAATACGAGTCTCGACAATTCTCGCTTCACAATCCAAAGACGCAGATTCCAGCTCTATTTTTAATCTGAGCATATGCTCTAAATCTGTTGAAAAATCAAAAATACCGAGTGTTTTCTTGAGCTTTCCGACATTCATTGAATTAGTAATACCTGAAAACAAAGAACTCTTTTCACAATTCTTCTCAATAGCTTCAATTGTTCTTTTAACAAGATCGACTTCTTCTTTCTTCAGGCGTTTTTTGATGTAAATCAAATCACCCAAATCCGCCTCAAGAAGAGTCTTTTTCTCTAAAATATCGTGCCAGTTTCTTTCATAAGCGATTATCTTTTCGCACTTTTCTTCAAGCTCTTTTATGTTCTTGAGCAAATCTTCCATATCATCTACATCGACAAGAATGGCTTCTTCATAGCCTGTATCAATATCGACTTTGTTAGATAATAAATCCTGAAGCTTAAAGCTCAACTGTTTTTGATAATTCATTCGTCCCGCACGCAATGCAAGGAACGGTGCACCGAGTTCATTCAGCCTCTCTGCAACAACATCCACCGCCTTATCCATTCTGGATGCGACAAGAACAGTCTTCCCGTTAGCTATAAGGTGTGCAACAAGGTTAACAATAGTCTGCGACTTACCTGTACCCGGAGGCCCGTACACTGCAAGAAGCGGATTCTGCTCAATTTTTTTAATAACAGATTCCTGCGAATCACTCAAGGACAATGGCGTCACGGCAACAAAATCTTTTAATTCTTTTTTAGGCTTGTGTGCTTTATCGAATAGTTTTCCGATACCTTGTAAATATTCTTCATTAACAACAGAAAGCGCAGTTTCTCTGAACACCCCGCTCGGTTTTTCAGAAATCTGAGTCAATTCATGCAACACACCTGCTGTAATAGATGGGCGTTTTGTAAGAATTATTGCATTTTGGCTTGTTAAAGCAACTTTATCAAGTTTCAATGCAGGCTTTGACGGTTTCTCTTCCGCCTCTTCAAGAAAATCTTCTAAATTATCTCCGTTAACTTTATTATTATAAAAATCATCCGCTTCATCTGTGATATTGTTTTCATTTTCGTCATTTTCATGGTTTAGAGAAATCTCTACATCAGGCAAAATAGACTGCAATGTAGTTAAAAATATGTTGAGCTTATCCTGTGTCAAAGGCAAATCAGGAACAACATCCAACAACCCGTCAAGCATGTGTTCCATCTCATCTTCATCGTCACTCTTTCTCATTAAAGCGGTCAACGCACCGGTATTCAATGAAAGAAGTTCATCTTGAAGTGTGCAGTCGATATTTACTCCGTTTCTCTCAAGTTTACACGGCATATATAAAAGCGGGGTTAAAAATTCATTCTTTTTCTTTGATTTGTTGCTTTTTCCAACCAAAAACAGATAACCGTAAATAAGATACTTGTCCTTTTGGCTCATTTCGCTCTGTATCATAAGCTCTGTCAAAGAGCTGTCCGAACCGTCAAGATGCAGCGGCTTATCAAAGTCCGTAAAGAGTTCTTCTTCTCCTTTAAGAAAAATCCATTTGTTATCTTTGTCCTGCTTGAGGTTTCTAAATGTTGAGCTTTGAACCTCTTCTCTTACGCAGTCATGTAAATATAAACTCAGTCTTTTAATAAAACTGTCATGAAACGCTGATTGAATGATTTTGGTGGCTTCTTGTAACATAATTCCCCTGTTCCCCTGTACTTTCCACTGTAAGTCTTCTAAAAAATTGTCTGATACTAATATAAATTATTATACAGTTTGTAAGCGACAAGTGAAATCATACATCTAGCTTAACATTTCAGCTTTTGAATATATACATTGGTAATAATTTGTAAAAAAATTGTAATAATATAAAAAAAGCATTAAAGTATTTTATATATGCTGTCGTTAAGATTTTAATAATGACAATAAGGGGTTACTATGCACAAAAAAGCTAAACTAGGTGTGTCAGACGGTCATGGAGAAAAACTCATGCCCGCTTTTACGTTGTTAGAAGCGACTATTACACTATTAATTATTTGTATTGTTGTCATTATGTCAACAAAAATGGTTATTCAAAACGATAAATTTGCACAGCAAGCCACGGATTTGACCACTTGGACTTGCACTTGGAATTCAGCCGGAACAGCTCTTCAGGTTTGGGATTCTGTTAACAAGAGTACAACTTCACAGTTTGGAAACGTAACAACCTGTGGCGACGACAAAGCTCGTTGTTGCGTGTTCACTCCTCCGGCTAACGTTAAAAAATACTTCGTAACTGTTCTTGGCGGTGGTGGCGGCGGTGCATCAGGCTTGAATGATGCAAGACCATTTACTAAAACATCAGGTATAAATACCTTTGAAGCTCCTGCAACCGGCGATTACTATGTCATATTACTCGGCGGCGGCGGCGGCGGAAATAATTGTACTTCCAAACCATCTCAAGGCGGCGGCTCAGGTGCTATAATAGCAACCACTGTCCACATGCTTAGGGGTGCCAGTTACCAAATTTCGGTAGCTAACGCAGTCGGTAGCAATAATAACTTAAGTACGGGCACAAACGCTAATAGTACAACAATGGTAGGACCCGGTGTTAATTTAGAAGCCAAAGGCGGCAAAGGCGGCTTTGGCTACTCAACAACTTCATGTGTTGCCAGTGCAGGCACAGGAGAAGGCGGAAGCTGTGATGGAGCAGGAACAAATGACTGTACTCCAGGTATGACAGGCGGATCTCCTATGGCAGTTAATAACCCCGTAGTCAGTACAGTTAGTCCTATAATCGGTGCAACTACCGGTTTTGACCCGCTTAATCCTAAAGCAGGCGGATGGGCATGCAGAGGAGTTATGAACTCCGGAAAACTGAACGGATATTGCTTAAATCCTGGCTTAACTGCAAACTTAAATACAGATGTCAACCTTGGTTCAGGAGGTGACGGGGTTGCATCCTCTAGTGTAGGAACAGGCGGCAGATCAGGCTTTGCGATGATTGTATATGCTCCTATATATGGCGGCAGCGGCGGAAACCCGGGTACGGTGTCGTACCACACATATAAGAAAAGACCCGGCTATAAAGAATTAACCTGGAATTCGGGCGGTTCATCTTTTACTGACAGAATAGAGGTCTATGTTGGTGCGGGTGGTGCCGGTGCTACGGATAGAAATTCTCCAGGTATAAGAGGTGAAGGATCCCGTTTTGGCGGCCGTATTTTTGCTAACGGCGGTGCTGGCGGAGAAATTCAATTCAACGCTGCAGACGCTACTAAAGAAACCGCTCAGGCTTCTGGCGGTAATGGCGGCAAATCTCCTGCCACTATAAAAACAAAACTTGGCAATATCGACTATAAATACGATGAAGCAAAAGGCGGATTTACCTCCGGCAACGCCACTATGAACGGTGGTCTGGGCACAGCCCCGGGTGCAGGCGGAGGTGGCGGCGGAGCTAATGCTTCGGGCTTTGGAACAGGTGGCAAGGGTGGAGATGGTCTCGTAATAGTCTCCTGGTAAATATTAATTTAAACACACGGTGAAAGGCAATAATAAATATGTTGAATAAGAAAAAAGGATTTACAATTGCAGAAGCAATGATGGCACTTTTGGTACTGTCTATTCTTGCAGCTATAGCGTTACCTGTAATTACAAAAAAGCACAGAATTGCCGGAGAGCATGGAAAATGGGAATGCACTCTTCGTGAAGATGGACTGCATTATTTTAAAACTACTATAAATGGTCGTGAGTCGGCATATACACGTTCAGGCGACGGAACTGCGTGTACTTTTAGCCCGCCCCCGAATGCGGCTGACTTTACAGTTAGAGCCATAGGCGGCGGTGGTTCAGGAGCAGGAGGCACTCCTTCGATTGCTGATGCTGCTCAGCTTAATATAACCGGTGATACATTTACCGTAAATGGTACAACATTCCCTGAAGGAACATATAACTTCACATTGACAGGCGGCGGTGGAGCAGGCGGCTCACATGCTTGTGCTTATCCGATTCCATATGCAGAAGATGGATATGTACCTGATTTTGTTCCTCAGTTTGAATATGGTGGACCAAAGACCCGCTTGCTTTCAGGATACCGAGCAGAAGATAGAAGCAATAGCAACGGAACATACAGCTATACTCATCCTACAACAGGAGCAGCTACT
>JAVBRY010000219.1:0-6268 GCA_031547505.1 Candidatus Gastranaerophilaceae bacterium
AGGCGAATTGTTCGAACAAGCTGCAAACTATATAAGAATTGACTGTGACTGCAGCACAACAATGAAAATACCGCCTGAATATATTGGGCAAAAACTATGCTGTCCGCAATGTAGTAAAGAATACGAAATCACAGAAGAAATGAAGGGGAACATAAAAAATGAAGTGCCCAAAGTGTCATAGCACGTTAATAATTGTTGAAAAACATAACATACAGCTCGACTACTGCCCTCACTGCAAAGGAATTTGGTTTGATGAAGGAGAGATTGAAATGCTCTCTGAGGCACTGCCTGATGTTGATTTCACTGCGCCAAACATAGGATACCTAAAAATGGTTAATGTCGGCGAAGAAAAAAGAAAATGCCCCAGATGCAGTATCATTATGGAAAAAGTCATAATGAACCAAAAACCGCCTGTTTTAGACGCCTGCCCCAGCGGTCATGGATACTGGTTTGATGCAAATGAACTTCAGGAGTATGTAAAAAACAATACGACTCGCAGCAACAATGCACCCATTACTTTTCTTCAGGAAGTTCTGGGATAATTTTTTCGTCAGCAGACTCTAACTCTGTTTCATTCTCTTCATCTTCTGGCTCAACAGGAACAGTCACCGCCTTTATAGCGGCCTCAATCATTGCATTTTTAGCACCTGATAGTTTTTCGAGCGGATCTCTTAATTTAACTCTACCGTTAAAAAATGCTTTTGTTTTTTCATTATCTTTGCTTATTATATGCTTTCCGTACCCCATAGCATGTGCAGCTTTATTCCAAAAATCATAACGTCTTTGAGCCGTGTTAATCATTGCATCAGAATGCTTCTCTCCTTTGAAATAGTCTCCCATCCAATACATCCATCTTCTCGATACAGCATACATAAGGCTGGTATTTTGTCTGTCTTTCTCTAATACGGGATGTATCAGATTTTCAGCTATACTTTCCCTATTGCCGCTTTTTATAGCACTAATCAGGTTTTGACTTAAATGACCTCGATTAAACACAACATCAATGAGCACTTCTTTTTTATTGGTTTTAAGGCTCGCATAACTACCTGTACCTAGATTATCTTTAAGGTAAGTTTCTTTCTCAAATAAATCCTGAGCAAAAATTCTGTATATTTCAGCTTCAGATATAACTTTATCTTTATAATATATTTTTTCGAATGGACTTAAAAAATGTCCTATCCCTATGGTTTGATTAAGTTTTTGGTCTTCATATACCGCATCTTTTTTACCTTCAAGCAATATAACTTTATCGAGAAATTCTCTGCTATAGCCAAACACCTTCATAATATCCTCTTTGGACGAAATAATAGCGGGGTTAATTCTTGCCTTGCCTATCATCAGCTCTCTACCGGGAACGATAGTATCTGCCTCAGAAATATTATTCATAAAAGCAAGTTCACCCGGTCTCAAAGCATAGGCTTTTTCAATAGACTCAACTGTTTCACCTTCTTTATATGTATGAGATAAATCTGATGTTGAAGTATTCTTGCCCTTCTTACCTTTTTCTGCTCTTTCAAAATCCTGAGTGGAAACAAAATATGTAGCTGATTGTTTTTCAACCATCTCTTTTATAGCTGCCGTTTCTGCAACATACATTTGTTCTTTATCATGGTGTAAATAGTTAACAAGACCGTGCACAGCACCCTCCATCATTAACCACTGCCGTGGCCAAAAATCCAAATATGCAGGATCTTGATAAATCGACGGCTTGCCGGTCTCAATCAGAACAGCTGCCATATCCTTATTTGTACGTAATACTCCCAATCTCGAATGCTGTGACTTATCGTCGGTTAGTACTCTGGTGTTAGGCTTTACACTTCTTATCGTGTTTCTCATCGTATCGGCGAAGTCTTTTCCTTTTGGAAAACCTTTTCCATAATAAATATCAGCAGCATTAGGGTCTTCTATCTGCTTTGATTGATCATTGGTGTGAACACTTATAAGAGCATCCGCTTTCAGAGCTTTTATTTTAGCTTCAAGATGAGGAAAATAACCTCCTATATAAATTACTGTAGCATCCTGGTCCGTAAGGAGTTTTACCATTTGCGCAGTAAATTTCCTATTCAACATATATTCGTCCAGATCTTCTCCATCAGCACCTTTTCCCGGAGCGCCGGGGTCTAAAGTTTTATTATTTGACCACCAGCCATGTCCTGGGTTTACAATTATAGTATCGCCTTTCAGTGCACCTGGACCCAGTTTAGGATCTCTGGTCGAAGAATATGTTTTGATATCATCTTCAAATGATTTCGGCTCATCAACAGCTGAAAGACTCTGAATTTCATCTATTTTGGCAGATAAAGCCTCCTGTTCCGCTCTACCTTTATAAACATCGTTTAGATAAAGTGCCCCACCAGTACCACCCACTGCCAATGTACCCCATAGTGCGTATTTTGCGAGACTTGAGTTTTTTTTAGTTTTAGGTTCTTGCAGAAGCTCATTTTTATCCGTATCTAAAGATTTTTTCTTTTTAGATTCTTTATGAAGTTTTTTAGGAGTTTTCCCTGTATAAAAAAGTTCAAGCTCTCTATTTAAAGGAGTATCAGGATAATATGAAAAGATATCTTCCATCGAAACACCATCAGGTACGCGATAAATATTATCCGATAAATCTACTTTAGACTTATTGACCGATTCAAGGGGTGTTTTTGAAGCATTGTCATCGTTTTTAAACGGATTTGCACCAAAAGACATCTGTCTTGGCAAAAAGCGGTTTTTTGTATAATAATCAGTCTTAAATTCATTTCTTAAACTAAAACGGCTTTTAGAATCAGCAGCCAAAAGTGTATCCACAGATGAATATTGGACTTCTTGCTTATTAATAAGTTTGTTTCTAGGCTCTAGCTGCGTTTTGGCAAAATACATTTCAAAAATTTTTCTATTATACCCTACCCCATGATTCATATAAAAACAGAGAAAAATCAATGATTACAACCCTAAAATATAATAAGAATTTACAATAATACTTTCACAAATTTTAAAAAATAAGCAAAAAAAAATTGCTCTTAGGAGCAATACTTTTAATAGGAAGGGAAGGTTAGGAAGTTAGGTAGGGTTGTTTAATGTGAAAGTCTCAAAATCTTATATGTTTATTTAATGTCGTCATTATAATCTGCTTACATATATATAAAGTATATAAAATTTTTAAAATTGCCCACATGAGTATATACTTTTACATTTTGTTACATTGGGATAATTTTGAGAAAAAAGCCTAGTTTTATTCAATTGTAAACGAATGTTAAGAAAGTATATACAAGTTTTGTAAATTTTTATTCCTTAATATAATTGACTTTTGACCTAAATACGGTTAGAGTTTTAAGAAATTAGTATATATTTTTTAAAATTCGCTAGCAAAAAAATTTTTCCCCGGGTTTTAAAGCATGTAGAAACGAGATATTAATAACAAGAAAAAGATTAAAATGGAGAGCTACTATATGGCGGACTTGAATAATAATTTAAATGTAAATAGCATGGGCAAAGGTTATGCGCCTAATTTCAAAAAAGGTGAAATAGCAGAACATAATGTTGAGCAAAAAAGTCTTGAAAATCAGGCTGCTGAGAAAAATGCAGCACATCCCGTTGATGCAGCAGGTCGTTATCAGGTGCAAAAAGCCTCTAAAACCAATTTCAAAGCAGACATGAAATCTTTTGAAAAAAACCCTGCTCTCGCGGCAAAGGTCGTCAATGCGGGCGATATCGCTTATGAACTAATGGAAGCACAAGGTGTTACAAACGCCTATGAAAAGTCATGCGACGGCTCAATCAACGCGGCCAAACTCTAATCTGATTTTTGATGTCATTCCTGCGCAGGCTGGAATCTCCGGCACAAGCCGGTCAAGATTTAAATTAGAAATTGGACTTGTCAGCCGTCCAATACAAAATCAGGCATGCCTTTTTTGCTTTTATAGTATAATTCCCCTATGGATATAAATTTCAAAAACACAGTTATAGTCTACAATGAAGACGTACCTGAGTCGTTAAATACGGCAAAAGTTACGCATGAAATTTTGAAACAAAAATCAATCGATTCTAAAATTGTTTCTTCTTCAACTGTTGAAGAAAGTGCATCCTTTGTTATCACAATAGGCGGCGACGGCACACTACTTAAAGCAGCAAGACACTATCGTGACTTGCCTATTTTTGGTATAAATCTTGGCCGCCTGGGTTTCCTCGCTCAAGCAAATCCAGATGAAATAGAATTGGCAATTACTAAACTACAAAATGGCGACTACAAAATTCAAAAACGTATGATGCTCTCTGCATTTGAAGAAGAAGTCACGGCCCTAAATGACATCGTAATCAAAGGCGACACATTCTCGCGCACCTCAAGACTTTTCTTGTTTATCAATGATAAACCAGTGTGCGACTACCTCGCTGATGGCCTTATTATAGCGACACCGACAGGCTCTACGGCTTATACGTTATCCGCAGGCGGCCCTGTCATTTCACCCGGGTTGGACGCAATGGTTATTGTGCCTATCTGTCCTCACACTCTTACCTCAAGACCCCTTGTTATACCCGCAAATGAGGTCATTAGAATTTCAAGCTGTAAAACTTGTAACAAAATGAAACTTTCCGCCGACGGCCAGAACACAATAGACATAGCCTCGAGCGATTTTGTTACAATAAGAAAGAGTAAAAACGAGGCAAATCTGGTAATATTAAATAGAGAGAACAACGGGTTCTACAGTATATTACGAGAAAAACTACAATGGGGCGTTGCCCCAAAGGCCTAGATTTCACCATCACAAAAAAGCACATCATTGCGAAGCAAGAGGCTTTGCGATAATAGATAAACTTTGTACTGAAGCAATCTGCTGTTCTGTAAGCAATACGGGTTGAAAATATGATTACATCACTGTTAATTAAAGACTTTATACTCATCGATGAGCTTGAAATAGCTTTTGATAAAGGCTTCAACGTCATTACCGGCGAAACTGGAGCAGGCAAAAGCCTTATCATAAATGCTATCGACCTGGCTTTTGGCGCGCGAGCCAGCCGTGAAGTCATTAAAACCGACAAAAACAGAGCCGTCATCGAAGTCACAATGCAGATCAAAGAGGGATTTGACCGTGTTGTGTTTGATGAACAAGGCATAGAACTTTTCAACAATGAAATAGTAATCTCGCGTGAAATCTCTGAATCCGGCTCACGCTCAAGAATTAACGGCGTAATGGTTTCACAGGACACAATGCGAACTGTCCGTGAAATGCTTATCGACATTCACTCTCAGCACATGACTTATACCTATATCCAGCCAAAACACCACATCTCGCTCCTCGACAGTTACGGCGGATATCATCACGGCGAATTTTTAAACAACTATAACAACCTTTATACACAATACTGCGACATAGTTAAACAGCTTGATGCAGCAAAAAACAAGACTGAACTCACTGAACAGCAGGTTGATTTCTTAAAATTCCAGATTAACGAAATCGAATCTGCCAAAATCGAAGATATAGAAGAAGATGAAAAGCTTCAAAACGAACTCGCAGTACTTGCAAACGCTGAAAAACTGAAAGAACTAACATACTCAAGCTACTGGAACCTCTATGGCGAAGAAGGCAGTATAATTTCCATTCTGGGCGGAGTAAAAGCCAATATCTCAAAAGCGGCCGAGTTCGACTCATCACTTTCTGAAACTGAATCTGAAATCATCAACTGCCAGGAGATTTTGAAAGAAGTTTCATCAAGACTCAGAAACTACTCTGAGTCAATGGACCTGGACGAACAACGTTTGAACGACATCCAGCTCAGAATAGATACCTTGGACAAAATTAAACGCAAATACGGCGCATCACTTGAAAAAGTACTGGAGAGCTATAATTCATTCGTTAATGAACTAAACTCTGTTGAATTCTCACAGGACGAAATAATCAGACTCGAAAACGAAAAATCACAAATCACTGTTGCATTAACAGACACAGCAAAATCATTGAGCGAATCCAGAAGAAACATAGGCTCTGACTTATCGAGACTCTTGAGCGAAGAACTCGAAAAACTCGACATGCCTAAAGTCAGATTCGAGATAAGCATCGAAACCATTGATTTTAACGGCAACGGCATCGACAACGTGGAATTTTTAATCTCAACAAACATATCTGAACCTCCTCGTCCGTTGGCTAAAATCGCTTCAGGCGGTGAGATTTCAAGGGTAATGCTTGCTATCAAAACAATTTTTGCAAACACAGACAACATCAACACAATCATCTTTGATGAAATAGACACGGGCATCTCAGGCAGTGCATGTCAGGCAGTAGCCGAT
>JAVBRY010000010.1:0-12169 GCA_031547505.1 Candidatus Gastranaerophilaceae bacterium
TCATTGCGTAAAAGATAAGACGGGTGAAAAATCGGCATCATCTTTGAACCATACGGGCCGTCATACCATTTGCCTCTGACTTTTGTTATTCCGGCTGCGCCTTCAATAAAAGACTGCACTGCAACCCCGCCGCATAGCAGAATAATTTTCGGTTTTAGTGTACCAACCTGCATGTCCAAATATTCACGGCATGCTTCTTTCTCCTCAGGCAGAGGGTTTCGATTGTCAGGCGGGCGGCATTTTAGGGTGTTGCAGATATAGACGTCATTGCTTCGAGATAAACCTACAGACTCAAAAATCTTATCCAAAAGCTGTCCTGCTTTTCCGACAAAAGGTTCGCCTTTCTGATCCTCCCAATATCCCGGGGCTTCTCCGATAAGCATGAGTTTGTTATTTGGAACACCTGCAGAGAACACGAGTTTTGTGCGGGTTTTTCCGAGGGGACATTTCTGGCATGACCCGCATTTTGTTTTAACTTTTTCTAATATCTCAAATCCTTGTTCTTTTATCAAATTTTCACCCTTTTTGCTTTGTGCTGCGGTCATTGTTGGTGGGCTAGCCAGCCCACCCTACGGTTTTGTTGTCAGGCAATTGCCTGACCTACGAACTACAGCTTATCCCCCACACTTTTTGCATGGAACGCCGCCTTTTGCTTTTGCCTGACTTTTTTCAATTTTAACGCAGTTGACAGTACATATCTGTGCTGACGGGCATGAGGGTTTATGAATTTTCAGAGTCTTTGTATTAAAGACTACGACCTCCGCCAGGCAGACACTAGCCGACAGGGCAAATAAACATAGTAACGTGAGCAATTTTTTCATGACGCAGCTCCCTTTTTAATGCATATTGTACTATAATTTTTTTATTCCTGAAAGAAATTAGAAGCTAGGATAGGGATGGCTACGGAGACTTAATGGAGCGCTACGCAAGAAATATTCAAATACCTCTTATTGGAGCAGAAGGGCAGCAAAAGCTCTTAAATTCCAGAGTTCTTGTTGCAGGTGCAGGCGGACTGGGTTCCACGGTTATTGCAGTCCTTGCAGGAACAGGTATCGGGACTTTGGGTATAGTGGACTCTGATGTTATTGAGTTAACAAACTTAAATCGACAATTTATTCACAAGCATGAAGACTTGGGCAAGGAAAAATGTTTTTCGGCGAAGAGATTCGTCAAGGAGCTGAATCCGGATATAAATGTCGAAACCTATCATATAAGATTAGATGAATCTAATTTTTCAAAAATTGTCAAAAAATATGATATTATTGTGGATTGTTTTGATACTTTCGATTCAAAGTTTCTTTTGAATAAAATTGCTCATGAGACCAATAAACCTCTGGTACAAGGTGGAGTGAGCGAATTCGGTGGGCAGGCAACAACAATAATCCCAAAAGAAACTGCCTGTCTCAAATGTCTTTTCCAAGATGATATCCCCAAAAATTTAGATATGGATAAAGGGGTAATAAGCCCTGCAGTCAGCACTATAGCTTCTATACAGGCTATAGAAGTAATAAAGCTCATATTGAATGTCGGACGAACTTTAAAAAATCGCCTCTTGTTCTATAACGGGCTGGATATGACTTTTAAAGAATTAGATATCGCAAAGAACCATCACTGTCCTCTTTGCGGACAATAGAAGGTTTTTTCTCTTCGATTTTGCATATAATAGCCTGAGCGAATGCTGTTTTTCTGGAATTAGAAATAGAAATATGTATTCTAAATTTGCTGTGATGTTCGTTCAAAAGACGTACTTGGGGCAAGCCAATAGAGTTATGATAAATTTCAATTTCTTTAAAATTAAGAACTCTTAGGCCGAAATTGCATAAAGCTTTGTAGACAGCTTCTTTTGCACAGTAGCGTGCAGCAAGCCTTTTTGCTCCAAACTTTGTTTTGAAGCAGTCAGACAATTCTTCATTGGTAAAAATTTTCTTCAAAAATGCAGAATCTTTGTCGTTGTCATATTTAGAAAATCTTTCGATTTCTTCAACATCTACGCCAATAGCTAAGTTTTCATAGTTAAAAGTCATAATTTCTACCTTGCATTATTCGAGTTATGTACAAACCTTCAATCTTGGCACTCTTATTACTAGTTTAAAAACATTTTTTTAGAAAAAATTGTTAGGCAGCAATGCTACAAAGGCCAAAAAATGAGCAATAGCTGACCTATTAGAGTTTCTTTACAATGTTAATTTTGTAAACAAATGTTAACAAAAGATTCGGAATTTCTAAAGAATCATGTATGTTGTGCCGATAAGTAAATTACAAGCAATTAAGGAGTATTCAGACAATGAGTCTTGGCGTATCAGGCATATCATCAAATAGAAGTTATATCGACACTCAGGCGATAAATGATGTTGCAAAACAAATCTTCGCTAATTCTGACGCTAAAGTCCAGTCGTTCGATGTTACTCAAGCTGATTTATCAAAATTCAAAAGACCTGAAGCAGGACTTGATTTGTACAGCAACAGAAACAGTATCGAAGCTACAAAACAAGTTGCTATCAGAAATGCAGGTTTGGATATTAATTTGAACCAAAATTTCGTTGCTAATGTTCAATACTTGAACACACAAGCTGCGTCTCAAGTTACAAAAAACGTTGAAGGCAAATTAGCTGCTCCTGTAGCAGAAGGCGAAAGCTCTCCTGCCAGAGAAGTTGTTGCTCTTCCAAAATCTACAGAAGTTTTCAAATCCGGTAATCTTGAAAAAGACAAAAGAGGTTCTAACCCATTCTCTTTCTATGCTGCTGATACTCAACAACAGCAAGAAGGCAAAGAAGTTCGCAAAGTAGATTTCAATATATTCGCTTAATATTACACAAATGATATAGGGAAACGCGGGTCTCCGCAGTTTAAATACAAATTTATGAACTAACTTTTATTTTAAAATTCTAACCATTACCTATCGTTAAAGATGAGCCCAACGCTCATCTTTTTAATTTTTTTATGTTTTAAAATAATGTAACAGTATTATAAAATAATACTTGTTGATATAGAAAATATACCAATTTGATGTATAATATTCTTACACACATCATCTCAGGAAAACTTAAGGAGAAGTTATGGCAAGAATATTAGTGTCAATGCCGGACGAATTTTTGAATAAAATTGATCAAGTTGCAGGGGACGAGCAAAGAACAAGAAGCGAACTCGTTCGCGAAGCTTTGAGAAGCTATATTAAACGTTCTAAACTGCCGAATCCTCAAAAAGCTATGAATAATGCTAAACTCCTAGAAGAAATACTATAATTTATAATCTATGGAAGTTTTAGCAATAATCCCCGTTCGTGGCGGTTCAAAAGGTATCCCCGGTAAAAATACAAAAATGCTGGCAGGAAAGCCTCTTGTCGTATACACAATTGATGCTGCGCATAAATCAAAATATGTGACCAGAACAATTGTTTCAACAGAATGTCCGAAAATAAAGGATGTTGCGCTGTCTTTTGGTGCAGAGGTTATGGACAGGCCGATGGAGCTTGCTCAAGACGAAACAAAAACAGCACCCGTTCTTTTACATGTTGTTGAAGAGCTTGAAAAAACAGGATACAAGCCGGATGTTGTTATTCTTTTGCAAGCAACATGTCCTTTACGAGATGAAAAACAGCTCGATGAAGCTTTTGAATTGTTCTTGAATTCGGGCTGCGATTCGGTTTTTGCGGCAAGAAGGTGCGGAATTACGCATGCTCTTTGGTGCAGAAAGCTTGAAGGCGAATATAACTGTCTGTATGATTATCGCCAGCGTCCGCGCCGTCAGGATGAAGACAAGCATTTGCCTATGTATTGCGAGACAGGTGAAACTTATATTGTCAAAACCGATGTTATGAAAGAAGTTAAAGACTTTATCGGCAAGTGTCCAGAGCTTTATATTAATCCCAAGGCGGTTGATATTGATACGTTTGAGGATTTTGAACGGGCAGAAAAGTATATTTTAGAGCGTTCACAAAACTGTGAGGGTTAAAATATGAAAAAGATTTTATACTCGGAGTTCAACAATATTGGCAGTGTTTTAGACTCTGTTATAAAGAATTCTGACCTGCAATACGGTATAAAAAAGAGTACCCTGACAAAGTTCTGGGATAAGATTGTAGGTAAAAAATTCGAAAACTACTCTAGGCCGACATCTTTGAATCGAAACGGTTTGTTAACTGTTGCCTGCGCAAATTCCATGGTTACGAATGAACTCACGATGTTTAAGCAAGACATATTAAAAAAGCTTGAGCCTTATTCAAAATCGCTTGATTTGAAGATAGAAGATATTGTTTTTTCACACAAAATTTGGACTGAAGAAAAAGAGCAGCTTGAGGTGGATTCATCCAACCACACCACAGAGCAGGCCGAAATCAACTATGATGAGATTGAGCTTGATGAAGAAGAAATCAAGAGTATTCAAAACTGCATAGATAATAATAAGTTTGCTTCAGAGGAACAAAGGAAGCGGATGTTCGAGGCTATAGTAAAAGATTTGAAGTATCAGAAGTTTGTGAACGGAAATTAATAATTTATTTTGAAATGCGTTAATTAGGCTGTCATCTTGAGGTGTAGCCGAAGGATCTTTAGGGTGTGTTATTATTTTTGAAATATCCGGAGATTCTTCGCTCTCGTTGGTCGCTCAGAATGACAGAATTGTTTTGATTTTGCATCCAAAGACATTATCAACAAATACTTAAATATCCACTCCGGCAGTCATTTGCAGCAGTGTATCGACAGTAGTTTCCATAGAAACAAGATCTGCAGTTCTTTGCTGCAAGAAGGCATTTAGCTGAGGCATCATCTCGATAGCAACGTCAAGACGAGGGTTTGTGCCGTGTACGTACATACCTACGTCAATCAAGTCTCGGTTTTCTCGATATAATGCAAGCATTTTTCTTACTTTAGCCGCTGCCTGCTGGTGCTCTTCGGTTGTGATTTCTGTCATAAGCCTTGAGATACTTCCGAGGACGTCGATTGCGGGGTAGTGGTTCATCTCGGCAATCTTTCTGTTTAAGAAAATGTGCCCGTCAACAATACCCCTAACTGTATCTACAACAGGGTCATTGATGTCGTCACCTTCCATTAGAACCGTATATAACGCAGTGATAGAGCCCTTGCGGCTGTTGCCTGAGCGTTCTAAAACTCTTTGAAGCCAGGAAAATATTGAAGGAGGATAGCCTTTCATAGTAGGTGGTTCGCCGATTGAGAGCCCTACTTCCCTGCCTGCCATAGCGCAACGTGTGACTGTGTCAGTCATTAAGAAAACTTTTTTGCCCTGATCTCTGAAATATTCAGCGACAGCAGTGGCGGACTGCAGACATTTTTGTCTGATTAGAGGAGGCTGGTCACCTGTGGAGCAGACAATAACGGATTTTTTCATACCGTCTTCCTGGAGAGAGTTTTCAATAAATTCGTTAACTTCCCGTCCACGCTCGCCTATCAGTGCAACAACGTTTACATCAGCGTCTGAGTTTCTGGCAATCATACCTAACATCGTACTTTTTCCGACCCCTGAACCTGCAAAAAGCCCCATACGCTGACCGCATCCGAGTGTTAGGGTTGAGTCGATAGCACGTACTCCGCTTGAGAAAATTTCTTTAATAATCGGGCGCTCGAATGCTTCAGGAGGTGCGCCGTCAATATTTACCCAAGAAGCTGTGGAAGTGTCTAACGGTTTTCCGTCGATAGCTTCACCGAGCGGGTTTATCATTCTGCCGAGCAAAAAATCTCCAACAGGAAGTTTTATTGCCCCGCCTGTAGATTGAACCAGACTTCCCTGTCCGATGCCGGCACCGTCATATAATAAAAGCAATTGTGCAGCTTCGCCTTTGAATGCTACTACTTCTGCTGCCTTTTTTTCGCCTTCGTGAGTTTCAATAAAGCACAGGTCACCGATTTTTAAGCCCGGAAGTTTCACTTCAACAGTCAATCCCAAGAGCTTTGATACCGTACCTTTATACTGATATAACTGGGTGTTGTTGATTATATCGTGGGCTCTTCGTTTTATATATTCTATGGAGCGTTCTGTATCTTGTTCTAGCATATTGCACTACCCTAAATCGTATTCGGGAATATAAGCATCGCCGATTGTATCAACAGCTTCGACCTTGATATCAGTAATCAATTCACTGTATGAAATAACAACAATAGTCGGTATGTGACGTTCAAGCAGCTGATACAACGGCAGCCTGATTCTTGGAGAACAAAGAATTACCGGCTGTTTTCCTACATTTTGGTGAGCTCTCATCAAAGTAGATGCTGCGGTTTCAATAAGCTCTTGCACCTGCATAGGATTCAAGAGGAACATAGTACCAAGCTCTGTTCTTTGACAGCTGTCATCGAGGGTTTTTTCCCATTCGGAAGAAAGTGTCAATGCATAAAGAACCCTGTCTTCGTTAACATTGGCAAGACAAATTTGTCTGCCGAGAGCTGCCCTGATACGTTCTGAAAGGATATCAGGCTCTTTAGAGAATCTGGCATAGTCGCACAGACGCTCAAATATGAAGATAATATCTTTTATAGAAACCTTTTCACGAATCAGGTTAACAAAAATCTTACGCAAATCGCTTGTTGAAATGATGGTCGGGATAAGGTCGTTAACAAGAGTCGGGTCTTGGCTCTTAACGAGTTCCATAAGTTTGAGTACATCGGTCTTCGTCATAACTTCATCAACGTATTTTCTTACGCTCTCTTGTAAGTGAGTAACAATTACGTCAACAGAATCCACAGCTGTTAGGCCGTCATTCATGTCAATTTGATTTTGGAAGACCCAGTATGCTTGTGCCTGATATGTTGGGTCAACACCTACGATGGCATCAGACGGTGTAGCCTTGCCTGTGCTTTCCCATTGGTCTGCAATAACCATGTATTTGCCGGGGTATACATAGCCCGTAGCTACTGTATTTCCGCGTATCGCAATGAGGTACTCATTCCCATCCAGTGCTGATGAGTCCATAATTCTTATGTTAGGTATAATGTATCCGAGTTCGTCAGTTACACGCTGTCTTAGGGCCGCAATCTTAGCAAGAAGCTGTCCCTCCTGATCCGGGTCAGCGATAATCAACAAGCTCGAACCGACCTGAAGTGAAAGAACATCTACACCCAAACGTTCATACATTTTATTCGGGTTAACAAGATCCTGCATATTCTGCCGGACGCTTTCCAATTGACCGAGCTGTGCTTGAACATCCTGATTAACGAGAACCGAGAATCCTGCAAGTGCAATGACTACTGTAAATATTAAGAATGGCCACCAAGGAAGACCCGTTACGCCACTGGTTACAACAATTAAAAGCAAGAACATGCAAGCGAAGAACAAGCTGTGCGGTTTTCCAAGAATCTGAGTGGCTAAATCCAAGCCTAAGCTGGAGCCTTCGGCGGAAGAACGTGTCATTACGATACCGGCTGAAATCGCCATTAATAGTGAGGGTATTTGAGAAGCAAGACCGTCACCGATTGTTAAAATTGTATATTTTTGAACGGCATCTGCTGCCGGCATACCCTGTTGAAGTACACCGATACATAAGCCGCCGATGATGTTTATGATTACGATAATGATACCAGCAATGGTGTCCCCTTTTACGAATTTCATAGCACCGTCCATCGAACCGAACAGTGCAGATTCTCTTTGAAGGTCTTCTCTTCGTTTGATAGCTTCATCAGGTGAAATTAACCCTGCGTTAAAGTCAGCATCGATGGTCATCTGTTTACCGGGCATCGCATCCAGTGCAAACCTTGCGGCTACCTCTGCGATACGTTCCGCACCCTTTGTGATTACCAAAAACTGAACGATGGTGATGATTACAAAGATTACACCCCCAACAATGAGGTTTCCGCCGGTAACGAAATGTCCGAATGCGTCGATAACTTCACCCGCGTGACCTTTTGCAAGAATCAGCCTGGTGGAAGCAATCCCCAGTACAAGTCGGAACATTGTACCGATAAGAATAATAGACGGAAATGATGCCAATTCAAGAGGCCGCTGAATATACAGTGATATCATCAAAAGAACAATACCGAGCGTGAGGTTTAAGCTTATTGAAAAGTTGATAATCCAAGTCGGCATTTCAATAAGCAGGATAAGCATCAGCGCTATTACAAATATCGCTAATAATACTTCACTTATTGGGTTACTTGCCTGAGGATTTGCCAACTTTCCTCCTCCTTTTTTGTTTTCTTAAATCTGTTTGAAAGATTCTTTAATTATTCCTATCTGGGTTGATATATTGGCGTCTATCACCCCATTCGATGTTTCTATGAGAACACTTCCTTCTTCAATATCTTTATCCCCCGTTACATAAATTTTAGCTTCGATTTGTCCGGTTGACAAAATATCGGGAACAAGTTCTTTTGTATACTCGACATCAGTCGGTGCTACTTTCAGTATAATTTTGTTTTCATCTTTTGCCAGACTTTCCAATGAGTCCATAACCATTGTCTGTAAGATAGTTTTATCTGTTATAACTTCTCTTTTAATGATTTTTTGAGCTACTGCAAGCGCTATTTCTAAAATATCTGCAGTGAATTTTTCTTCTAATTCATGTTTATATGCAAAGAACTCGCCCAAAGAATCTTTCAAATCGGAAACAACTTCGTGCGCTTCTGCAAGACCGGACTGGTAGCCTTCTTGCATTGCTTCTTCTTTTATTAAAATGGCTTCTTCCTGTGCACGAGAGATGAGGTTTCTGTCATCAACTCTTCGATACCCCCTTCTTCTGTCGCCTCTTCTTCTTTCTGAGCGCTGTGAAAAATCTATCTCATCAAAATCAAATCCCTCAAAAATATCCGGTTCGATTTCTTCGACTATCTGAGGTTCGGGCTCGAAAGATTCAGCAGGTTTTTCTTCTCTTTCAGGGTGTGTTTGAGGAGCAGGGTGGGGGGTGATTTGTGCAGGTGGAATTTGGGATGGTGCTCTTTTTATTTCTTGCGGCACATCCTCTTTTTTTTCTATTTTTCGTTCTATAAATTTATTACGCTTTATTATCATCTTGTTTTGTTATCACCCTAGTTTTTCTTCAAGATACTGGCAAACAATTTCGCCTATACGAGGTGCAAGTTCGTAATTTTTGTTGTCAGCAGCGCCAAGCACAAACTTTTTGACGGTGCTTCGTTCTCTACTTATGATATTAGATATCTTTGAAATATCCGAATTCTTAACAATTTTATAAAGCCGTAGAAAAAGTTTTTCTGTATCGACTTTTTTTGCAGGGGGTAGGTGTTCTTTTATATCGTTGAGGCATCTCATTGTGATATTAGGATCAATTTTTTCTTCAAGATCTTCCATCTGAGAATATTCTTCTACTATCTGAGCATCTTCTGCCGGCATTTTGTTCAAAACTGCTTCTTGTTTCCTTTGCGGGAGCCTTTTTACAACCATAGCAAGAGTTGCAAGTTTTAGGATTTTATTATCGTTCATACGAGAAAGAGTGCTTGGAGGCTGGCTTGCATAATTAGGATCAGACTGTGCTTCTTCTTCTGCGTAGCTTTCTTCTTCCATCTGTTGTGCCATTGCATCAATGTTCGACTCGCTTTCGGCTGTTTGAATCTGGTCTTCGGTTATTGCGCCTCTGGATTTTAGTTCTTCGAGTGCTTCGAGGTATGCTTTTTTAACGTGATGTTCAACAATACTGACCATATCTTGTTGTGAAAATTCTTTCAAGATGGCCTGTTTTGCTATTTCAAAAACCGTGAAGGCTACTTTTTGAAGGATTCCGTCTCTGAATTGAGGGTCAATACCGCTTCTGATAAGGTCTATGGATTTGTGGAATGACCATTCACCTATGAACTGGGTAACTACAGATGCCTGATCTGATGTGAAATTCAAGCCTGCATCGTTGAAGATGGCTTCTCCTGCCATATAGCTGAAGTTATATACAATATTGACTATGTATTGTGAATCGTCAGGTGATATGTCTTCCGGGATTACTTGACCTGCCTGATCAGCAAGACTTTGTGAAAAATCCTTAAAATCAAATCCATCTATAGGCATTGTACCTCTCCCCTGTTCCCGTTGTTAAATTATTTTGTTTTTGCTGTTTTGGCTCCTGTGGATCTTCGGCGCTAACCTTCGTCAGCTTCTCTGAACCGTCACAGCGGCGCCAACCCGGTTGCACGGCTCACGCTTTCTCAATCCAGCTTTTAATATATTCTGCGATAGCGTCATCGTCGATGTCTTCAAAGTCAGAACTCAAGTCAGACAGTGCTGAGCCCAATTCAGGCTTTTGTTCAATCATCACGCTTTGTCCTTGTGCCAGCTGCGATTGTCTTTCAAGAAGCTCGGCAGCTTTAAGGTTCATATCACGAAGCTGTTTTTCCTGCTCAAGCGCTTTCAAGCGAAGTGCTTCGATTTCTTGTTTCTGTCTTTCCTGTGCAGCTTTAACTCTGTCTGAAAGGTATTTCAAGCCGCCTGCAAGACCTATTAATATCAAAGCTATAGCAATCCACCATGGGTTTCCTGTTGCATCAGGTTTTGGCAATGCTTCAGGTTTGTCGCCCGCAAGGAACGGATCAATTGAGTCTGTGAACGCAATCTCTACGTTTTCAGGTCTAACTTTTGGAGAAGCTGCTTTAGCGATTAATATTTTCATCTCTTCAAGAGTTGTGTTTGGAGGAATAGCACTTTCTTCAAGTGTTACTGCGATAGAAATATCTTCAATAGTGCCAGGTTTTATGAATTCATTTGTTTGAACTTTGCCGACGCCGTATTGCGTTTCTCGTGCAGTTCTTGAGTAGCTTCTGTTCTGTGAAGAATCTGTGCTGTTAGCAGGCAAACCGTTAGGAAGATACACACTGACTGCGCTTATACCTTTATTAGAGTCTCTTGTCTGGTCGCCCAATCCTTCTGAGAAGGTTTGTTCGGTCAGGGCAGTTTTGCTGTCAGGATTAAAGTCGATTGTGCTTCTATCCATAGGAGCCTGTCTTAAGTATGTACTTACCGTAGCGACATAGTTGCCTTTGCCGACAAGTTTGTCCAGCTGAGCTTTAACTTTTTGCTGCATATACTGGTCGTTTTCCTGCAGTTTGGAAAGTATATCGTCATCGGCAGTGATAATACTGTCATAAACGTTCCCGTTAGTGTCTGTTATGGAGATATTTTCTGCAGCAAGACCGTTAATAGAACCTAAAAGAAGGTTTCTGATAGCCTTAACTTTCATGTGATCGAGTTTTTCACCGCTAGGCATAACAATCTGAACTGTAGCCGTGATGGGTCTTTGGTCAGAAGCAAACATTGTTTGCTCAGGGATAGAAACAAATACAGAGGCGTTTTCGATAGGCGGAATTTTTCTGATAAGCCTTGAAAGCTCACCGTTTATTGCTCTTGATAATCTTATTCTTTTATCTTCTTTTGTGGAAGTGAAGTCACCTTTGTCGAATACTTCAAGACCGACATTCTGATCCATCAAACCGCTTTTTACAATGGCTAAAAGCACTCTGTCTCTTTCGGACATAGTGTAGCTTTTAAGGAAAAGAGTAGATTTTGTACCATCCATACGTCTGTCGATGGTGATGCCCTCTCTTGCAAGAAGTGCCTGGATTTCGATAGCTTTACCTAAATTATCCGTAGTAAGGAGATCAAGCGGCTCTTTATATATCTTTTCTTTTACTGTTTTAGCTTTATTATCGCCGGATTTTGAAGACAACGTAAAGGTAAGGGTCAAAATCAACGCCAGGACGACAACAAGTCCCCCGATTATCCCGTAAAGTAATGGCTTATTTTCTATCAAGTCTTGGAAATTCATTATTTACTTCCGCCTGCCTCTATTTAGATTATACTATCAATTACGGTATAAGTTAACAATTGATTTGAATTTTGAGGATTTTTTCATCCGTTTGGAGGATATTTTAACCGACCGCATTTTAGTTCTTAATGATAACTTTTTAAAAGTCATGCAAAATCGCCACTCAATGCGTTTGTTTTTATAAAGATATGTAAATTTACTACAGAAGTCGTATAAACTTAGTGCCCACTATTTAAAAAGATGTTATAATAGGGGTATAAGCATTAAATGAGGAGATATTTCATAAGCCAATTTTAGTTTGAGCTTAATGTTTTACAAAAAATAATTAACTCGAACGAGTAGCCGACTGAAAGGACTATATGAGCAACGTACAATTTCACAGTGACCTGGATAGGTTAATTGAGATTCTACCCCCTAAGATTACAAAGCACCTGACTAAAGAGTGTTTGTCGGATGTTATAGAATTGG
>JAVBRY010000169.1:0-8320 GCA_031547505.1 Candidatus Gastranaerophilaceae bacterium
TACCCGATTTTTGGTACACGGAAAAATCCGTCTTCCGCCATCGGTGCATTCATCATCAATTCTTCTTTAGTAAATTCACACTCAACTACATCTTCCCTAAAAACGTTTGTAAAAGGGATAGGGTGTGACATAGGCTCGATACCTTCTGTATCAACCTCATTCATTTGTTCAGCATAAGCCAAAATATCACCAAGCTGTTTTGAAAACTTTTCCTTCTCTTCTTCCGTAAGTTCCAATCTTGCTAAGTTTGCGACATGCTCAACGTCTTTTATGGTAATCATTATATTTCTCCTGCTACTATTCTGTTTTATCATGCTCAAGGGGATTTTGCCATGAATTTAACATGATTTTAACAAAAAGCCAGAATCGATTATATACGTTTATAATGAATAAAATTTGACACTAACTTTGGAGAGCTATTTTATGAAAACAACAGGCCAAAAATTTGGTTTTTTCTTTATATTTACAATCCTTGCCTTAGTGCTTTGGACTTTTTTATTAAATGTGATGGCGGAAGCTTTAGGCTGGGGTGGTATGGGCGTAGCTGCTATATGGTTTGGAGGTTTAGCTGATATTTTAGTTTGGGGAATAATATTAAATATAATCTCAGCAAATATATGGAAAAAAAGAGAATTGCAATATCCTGAAAACACATTCGACCAAGTATTTACCAATGTATATTTGGCATGTATTTGGCCTATTATGACATTGACCATTATTATAATGTTTGTTTGTCCTATATCTCTTTCTGTTCTTGTTCTAACATACGGGAAGGGCGTTTTTGGTAATATTTTTGGAGGACCGCATTTTACCAGTCCATTGTATCTTTTAATATTACCGTTGGTTGGATTACTTGCAGTAATCCCTGCTATAATAGCGGCATCAACAAGGAATAAGGAAAATTTGCAGGGTGAACAGCCAGATGACAAAAACTAATAAAAAGGAGCAGTCCGTAAGCCGGGTTCTGTTTATAGATAATCATCTGTCTCAATTTACAATTGCTTGTAAACTTTAGCGGTTTGTCGAAAGATGGCGGACAGCCTTAGCCTTTCAGTCAACCTTGCACCTGATCGGGGTTTACCTGGCCAATACCTCTCGATATTGCCGGTGGGCTCTTACCCCACCGTTGCACCATCACCTGCCAAAAGACAGGCAGTCTTCATCTCTGTGGCACTATCCTCACGGTCGCCCGCACCGGACGTTATCCGGCGATCTGTCCTGAGGTGCCCGGACTTTCCTCACAATAAATTGCGCGATTATCCGACTGCTCCTGATAAAAGGTTAGCTTAATTGTCTTTTGACGTCAACGGGTTATTATTAATCTGTCATCCTGAAGTACCATGCCTTCACCGTCATTCCGCACTCGATGCGGGCTTGAGTCGTTGACGACGAAGGAGTCATACGAATCAGGATACTTGAACAAGTGAATCTGACCAACTTAACGATAAATCTTTAAATTCAGGATTGACTTCTTTTATCAAGTCAAGCTTCCATTCCCTATTCCACTTTTTCAGCTTCTTTTCTCTTAGTATTGCTGCTTCAATGGATTCTGTTAATTCATAATAGACAAGTTTTTTTAGATTATATTTTGAACTAAATCCACTATAAATTTTATTTTTATGTTCATACATTCTTTTTTCAAGATTGCTGGTAACTCCGACATAAAGAACGGTTTGTTCATAGTTTGTTAAAATGTATACAGCACAAATCATACTCTTTTTCATGTTTAGATTCTATCATAAATCACTATGGGACAGATTCCGCATCAAGTGCGGAATGACATGGGAGGGGTGGCAAGATGCACTTATTCTACAGTGAATCTACAACTTAAAGCTTCGAGATGACAGGAAAAAGGATGCAGTTATTTCGTTTTTCAAAATAATATGCTAATATTGAATAACCCCAGTGTTTTGAGAGAGATTATGTTAAAAACTAAATTTATAAGTTGGATATTTACTATTTTATTAATGTTTGGATGCGCCAGTTCTGCCCTTTGTGCGGAAACCAAGATAACCGCAAGCAGCTACACAAAAGCTTTTGCGCAAGAGATTCAAAACAGATGGGATCCGCCAGATAGAAAAACTGTCTACAGGATAACATTGAATGTCAGGATTGAAAAAGACGGAAGCATAAGCAGTGTCACGAAATCGCGCTCAACAGCCGACGCAAAGTCAGATGACTATGCAATGATGTTGATAACAGGCATAAGAAAATTTGCCCCTATTCCTGATGATTTTCCAAGCAAAAAAATAAACTCCGAAGGCTGGGTAAATGGTGAGCAGCTCGGTTATGTAAATATGAAAGTCACCTTTTATTACCCTAATTTGTGGGTAGATTGTAAAGCTTTAGACAGGTCACATTAAGCTTCTTCAGAATCATCAATATCGCCAAAAGCAGATGCTACCTTTTCGAAGCATTCTCTGAAAGCTTTTACCACAACAGGGTCAAACTGAGTTCCGGCGTTTGTTTCAATTTCTTTTAGTGCGTCTTCATAGTTGGTTTTTTGGCGGTATCTTCTGTCTGAAACGATACTGTCGAACGAATCCGCAACGGAAATAATTCTAGCACCCATCGGAATATCTTCGCCTTTAATTCCACCCGGATAGCCTTTGCCGTCATAGGTTTCGTGGTGGCATTTAATGATTTCAACAACATCTTTGAGCTGTTTGATATCCTCAAGAATCTTAACGCTATAGTTTATATGCTTTTTAATTTCTTCATATTCGTCCTGGGTCAGGGCATCGATTTTATAAAGAATATCATCTGAAACGCCTATCATGCCGATATCGTGCAGCATGCCTGCAAGTTCAATCTTGCCGATATCGACTTTCGAGAGCCCGAGCTGTTCGGCAATTTTGACCGAACAGTATGTAATCCTTTTGCTTCGACCTGAAGTGTAAGAGTCTTTCGCATCGAGTGCTTCCATGATTGCTTTTATAGTACCCGAGAACAGTTCTTTTAAGTCTGCGATAAGTTTGTCATTGTCGTGTTTCAATTGATAAAACTCTAACGCTGAAGAAACAATAAGCTGTAGTTCTTCAGGGTTAAACGGTTTTTTAACATATCTGTATATTTTTGCATAATTTATTGCATCGATAAGGATATTCGCATCAGAATATGCCGTCAGGAGTACACGCATCATATCAGGATACAAATCTTGAGCACGTTTAAGGAACTCAACTCCATCCATTTCAGGCATTTTGTGGTCAGAGATAACAAGTTCGTAATATTTATCTTTCATCAGTTCGAGCGCATGCAAAGGAGAGGTCGTTTTTTCAAGGTTATACGTGCCTCTTAAGGTTCTGTTTAACAGAGCCAAATTATCCTCTTCATCATCTACTAATAAAATATTATACGTCATTTATTATTTACTTTCTCATTTTCAAAGGCAGCATCAAAGTGAATTTTGTGCCTTTTCCAACTTCTGATTCTATCTTTATATCACCATGGTGGTTTTTGATAACCTTGTAGCTGATTGCCATACCAAGACCGGTACCCTGACCGACAGGTTTTGTTGTGAAGAACGGGTCGAAAACCTTTTTTACTTCAATCTCCGGCATACCGCATCCGTTATCCTCAACCTCTATCACGACCTGATCGCCTTTTCGTTTAAGACGAATCCAAACATCTCCTGTTTCTTTTATCGCATAGGCAGCGTTATCAAGCACATTCATAAACACCTGATTCAGCTGGCCGCCATAACCCTCAATTTGAGGAATACCTACTTCGTATTCTTTATGAACGGTAACCTTATGCTTAAACTTATTGTGCAAAATATTCAGTGTTGTGTCAATTTCTTTAGGTAAATCGACGCTGTTTATAACCGCTTCTTCAAGTCTTGAGAAGTTTTTCAAGTCGAGGACAATATTTTTTGTTCTCTCTGTTCCTTCCTGACAGCTCTTGATGAGTGCCGGCAGGTCTTCTATGAGGAAATTCAAATCCATCTCTTCTTTGAGTTCTGCGATAGTTTGTTTATGTGCTTCGGATAAATCATCGTTGAATTCGGAGTATTTTTCGATAAGATTCAGAAGGTCTTTAGTGTAATTATTTAAGTGGATTAAGTTGCCGTATATGAAATTAATCGGATTGTTAATCTCGTGTGTAATCCCTGCAACCAATTCACCCAAGGATTTCATTTTTTCACTGTGAACCATCATCGCCTGAGTATTTTTAAGTTCGGAATATGCTTCTGCCAGTTCATGTGTTCTGTCTTGTACAAGCTGTTCCATAGATTGGTACAGTTTTTCAAGAGATTCAGCCATACTGTTATATGAATCAATCAGACGGTTAATCTCCAGATAATTCGTTGACTCAAGCCTGTGAGAGAAGTCCCCTTTCGATTTAGCAAGACTTCGAACAAGCATATCAATAGGTTTGATGAGCACATTCGCGACAAGGTTCGACAAAAAATATCCCAAAAAGATAAGTATGATAACCATTGCGGTCATGTTTTCTATCAGAATATCCAATCCCTGCTTTATAATAGGCTCTGCATAAAAACCGATGGTAATAACATAATTGTCCTTTGCTCCAATTGTGTAATAGATATTTCTGTCCGGTTTTTGTTTTGCTTTCTTAGAAAAAAATATGCTGGCTTTGGATTTTGATTTAAGTTGATTGTCAGTTTGAAAAGCATAGACAATCTTGCTTGTTGCATTATCTTTAATATTAAGACTTGCGATAAGGTTAGTTGAAACCATACTACGAGCAGATTTGTCGATCAATGCAAAATTGTTTTTATCAAGATAGTCGCCAATAACCTGCATTATCGTTGTACATACAGAATCATTCAAGCTCTTTGTTTGGTCTGTCATCTGTCTCGTGAGGTCATTCACAAATAAAAAAGAATATCCGGCGATACACACGATCATGATAGCAATCAAAAGGCTCATTATAACTGCTACTTGAGTACTTAATTTAGTTTTAAAGTTTTTTAATTTCGGAAGCATAGTCAACCTTTACTTTAAATCAATCCGAAGATTTCGTTTTGTTCACGGAATCAAATATTTTGCCGATAAAATAACCCAAAAAACCCATGCAAACTGCTGCCGGTACTATCACTAAAGTACCATACAGAAGAACATTCAAATCAGGTACGCTTCGGGTATACACTATGCCGCCACAGACCAAAACTGCTGCACAAGCAAGCATCCCGCCTATTTTTTTTGCGTAAGAAATTCTCATCTATCTGTTTTTACCCTCTATTTGTTTTTTGAAGCAATACTGTACTATTGCGATTTTATCAATGTTTGTTAACAGAACGAATCGTCCTGAAACTATATATTTCGAATTTTCATCCTTGCTGATTCTGATAGGTCTCAAATAACAGTTGACTGCAGCTCCTGTATCGAGTGAAAAACTTATTGTGTAATCCTTTTCCATATCAAGCTGTTTGTCACATTCAAGTTTCATGCCGCCTGCACTTATATCCAGACATTTGCATGATATATTGTCGTCTTTCAAAAGAACTTCGCTCTCGAGAGGAATTCTTGTAAACTCTCTTCTTTGAAGAACTTCATATTTATCAATCATTTTAATTTTTAAAATATTTTTGTTCACAGAATCAAGAACAGTAGCAACATACAACATACCGTCGTCTGCAGGAGCGAAAAGCTCTATAGGAGCACCGGGTTTATAAAATTGTATTTCATTATCAGGGATCTGCACTTCCGCAAAGTCCTTTGAAGCTTTAGTTATCAAACCAAGAGTAGCGCCCTTCACATCTTCAGGCAAAATGCTTATTTGCTGGTTTTCCTTCATAAACGTTTTCATCTTTTCACATCCTCTTTTCACACCATTATATTCTTAAACTCTTACCGGGATATCTTTTACGACACCGATAGATTTTGCCTTAACATTATTGCTTATTTCATTATACGACATAACTGTAATTTGTGGATAGGTTCTTTCTATGAGCCTTCTAAATGGCAGCCTTATAGGAGATGAGCACAGTATAACAGGCTGATTTCCGGTTGCGCTTATCGCTCTTTCAAGCTCAAGGTTCAAACTGTCCATTAGTCTTCTCGTAAAGTCAGGGTCGAGCGTCAAGCTCGAGCCATCAGGGCTTACACCCTGCGCAATGACATTTTCCACATCAGGAGCCAATGTAATCGCCAAAAGTTCGCCCGTATCTGCAAGGTTCTGTTTACAAATACCTCTTGCAAGAGCCGAGCGCACTTGTTCAGTAAGGAAATCTGCGTTTTTACTGACTTTAGACTGCAAGCTCATAATTTCTAAAACTGTTTTCAAATCTCTTACAGAAATTCTTTCTTTCAAGAGATTTTGCATTATTTGCTGAACTTCGCCAATCGAAACATCTCTCATCAAATCCGAAACATAATCCTCTGAAACTTCTTTTTTCAAGTTATCAATCAATTGCTGAACATCAGCTCTGGTAAGAATTTCTGACGCATTTTTCTTAATAACTTCCGTAAGGTGGGTAGAAATAACCGCAGACGGGCTGACAACCGTATAGCCATACGCTTCAGCCATTTCTTTGTCTCTCTCTTCAACCCACAACGCAGGTAACCCGAATGCAGGTTCAATAGCGCTTATACCGTTTATGCCCATATCATTATCAGCACCTGCAGAATTCATTGCGAGGCTTCTGTCCGGATAAACTTCGCCCATCTCTATCGAAACACCCTTCAACTTGATTTGATAAGTGTTAGGAGGCAATTGTAAATTATCGCGCACACGAATAGACGGAAGAACTATACCC
This sequence comes from Candidatus Gastranaerophilaceae bacterium, assembly GCA_031547505.1. Taxonomy (GTDB): domain Bacteria; phylum Cyanobacteriota; class Vampirovibrionia; order Gastranaerophilales; family Gastranaerophilaceae; genus JAVBRY01. Next base: position 6,722 of record JAVBRY010000169.1, read on the forward strand.
ATATCCAGTGCGGTCTGACGCCTGATTTGTGCAATCCTTTCAAGCAAGTCACCGCCCTGCTCAACATCCAAAAGCGGCACGAGCCTATATCCGATTTCCATTTCTATAGTTTCAACACTCAAAAGCTCCATAACGCTTTCTCGTGTGGCTTTTTTCTTTTTCTTTCCGACTCTGCCTTCAACAGTTTGTTTTTCTTCAGTGGCTTTTTGCGCTTCCACTTCTTCTTTGACCTTTTTATCCTTGAATTTTCTATATGCAACCCATCCTAAAACCAAAGAAATAGTTATAAACGGTAATGTCGGCATACCCGGCACAATACCCATAAACAATAACAAGCCGGAAACAATACTCAAAACCGTAGGGTTTCCGAACATTTCATTTTTAATATCATCGCTCAAAGAGCTTTCCTGACCCGTCGCACGGCTGACAATCAAACCTGTCGCAAAAGATATCAACAAAGCAGGAAGCTGTGATACAAGACCATCCCCGACCGTCAAAATCGTGAATGTACTCAATGCAGTCAAGATATCCATTTTCAACTGCCACATACCGATAATGAAACCGCCGAAGATGTTGATAACAGTAATGATGATACCGGCTGTGGCATCACCTTTTACGAACTTCGACGCACCGTCCATCGTACCGTAGAAATCCGCTTCTCTTTCAACTTTTCTTCTTCTCGCCTTTGCCTGTTCTTCATTTATCAGGCCGGCATTCAAGTCCGCGTCGATACTCAGCTGTTTACCGGGCATACTGTCTAACGTGAACCTTGCGGATACTTCAGCAACCCTTGTCGCACCGCCTGTGATTACCATGAAGTTAATAAGTACTAAGATTATAAATATGATGAAACCGACGACATAGTTTCCCCCGACAACAAACTGTCCGAAGGCATCAATAACCTCTCCGGCAGAGCCATGCAGAAGAATAAGCCTTGTTGCACTGACGTTCAACGCCAGCCGGAAGATGGTTGCAACAAGAAGAATAATCGGAAAGGATGAATATTCCAGCGGTTCTTTGATGAACAAACAAATCAAAAGGATGATTACGGAAAGTGAAATGTTCAGGGTCAGCATGATATCCAACAGCATCGGAGGAAGCGGTATAACCATCATACAAACGATTATAACCACGCCGACAGCCATTACTATATCATTGTTTTTTAATATATTTACTAAGCTTCTGAGGTTCATCCCTTATTTTTACACCTTCCCACTATTAATTTTAGCCTATATATTGTTTTTTTTCGAATTCTTAAACAAACTTTATCTTTATGGCGCAGGGTTTGTGTTGGATAATATTTATTATGTAAAACCTAACTGTCATCCCGAAGCGTCAAGCTTGTTATATTAGATAATTTTGAAATATTCGGGATCTGACCATCTTTAATCGTAAGCTTTATATTTTCAAACCTAAATTGTTGTTGCGGAAAACATAAATTGACGCTGTGAATGTTTCCTTGTTACTTTTCTTTCTGCTTGGTTGCTCGCATTAAACGGGCCCGCTCCCTCACCTGCGTGAGGTCGACTTTGCCCTCTGCGAGCAATCCGCTTTACCTCGCAACAAAAGAAAGAAAAGTAACCAAAAGAAAGAAAATCC
>JAVBRY010000191.1:0-6429 GCA_031547505.1 Candidatus Gastranaerophilaceae bacterium
CAGCTCCTATCGAGCACTACAAACAGACACTTGAGGCGGTTATTGCAGATGAAAACGTTGATATGATTGCTGTAATTTATCTTCCGTTCTTGGGCTTGTCTGATATTGATGTAGCTAAAGCGATTATGGAAATCAAAGCTAAACACCCCGAGAAACCTGTTTTAGGCGTGTTTATGACAACAAGTGAATTCTTCACAAAGATTTCTAATATGGAAGTAAACATTCCGTTCTATATGTACGCTGAAGAAGCGGCTGAGGCTATGACAAAACTTGACCAGCAAAGACAATGGATGGACAGATGCGAAGGCAAAACTCCAGTATATGATGTGGACAAAGCAAAAGCTGAAAGAATCATCAAACAGTCTGTAATGGAAGGCAGAGCACAGCTTACAACTCTTGAATCCATCGATGTTTTAGAAGCATACGGTATCAGAGCTTGTAAATACGGCTTGGCTAAAACAATAGACGAAGCGGCGAACCTTGCTAACGGCATCGGATATCCGGTTGTTATGAAAATCACTTCAAAAACAACTTCACACAAAACAGACGTCGGCGGTGTAATCGTTAACATTCAATCCGAAGACCAACTAAGATGTGAATATGAAGCGCTTATGAAAAGGCTTGAAGCGGCAGGAATTCTTGAAGGTCTAGAAGGTGTAATCGTTCAAGAGATGGTCAAAGGTACACGCGAGATGGTTTGCGGTATTGCTACAGACCCTCAATACGGCCCGATGATGATGTTCGGCTTGGGCGGCGTGTTCATCGAAACTATGAAAGACGTAATCTTCAGACTTGCGCCGTTAACCGACACAGATGCTCATGAAATGATTACATCAGTTAAAGCGTATGAATTGTTGAAAGGTGCAAGAGGTACAAAACCTGCACAAATCGACCAGATTCAAGAAACTCTGTTGAGACTTTCACAGCTTGTACATGATTTCAAATACATTGATGACTTGGATATAAACCCGCTGTTAATCAGTGAAAAAACAGGTGAAGGCATTGCAGTTGACGGACGTATCAAAGTTCGTATCGACGAAGCACAAACGCATATAGGCTGTACTTCAGGCTGCTGCAGCTGCGGTAACTAATCTGATGGTCATCCCTGTGTAGACAGGGATTGCACAAGTTGATAAAGCAACAAAAATATAATTTAAATACCCGGGGTTCTTATTTAGTCCGGGTATTTTTTAGTCTGTCATGTCATACTTGCCAGACCTTATTGTCACCCCGCTGTGTGATTATTGAGTTGAATGAATAATTTTATTATGAGCGGGGTCTAAGGTTATGCTTTTCAGATACCGCTCAGAACTATATTAAAGCGTATTTCATAGCTTGGCACAGCGGTATGACAGTGCTGAAATATTCATACATCTAAAGTACGAAAGCCATTGATGAGACCATTCAAGTATGCTAATATGTACCATATAGTTTTGTGAGTGTGGAATTACGGTGAATAACGACAACAACGATGTCCTTAGTGGTAATATTGCTTCTGCAGACGATTTAACTCAAATTATGTTTGATGCGATGCCGATGAGCTGCATTTGTTTTAACGACAAATGCGAAGTAATAGCTTGCGGTCAGCAGGCTGTGGAGTTGTTCGGTCTTTCCTCAAAACAGGAATATATTTCCAAATTCTATGATTTGTCCCCTGAATATCAGGAAAATGGGAAATTATCATCAGAATTAGTTTTAGAATATAACAAGAAGGTGCTTGATGAAGGCTATTTTCGTTTTGAATGGATACACCAAAAGCTAAACGGCGAACCTATTCCTTGTGAAATCACCCTTATTAGAATGAAACACAATGATAAAAATATTGTTGTTGGATTCACTCGTGATTTAAGAGAGCTAAAGGCAACAATAGACAAAATGCGTGAAGCCGATGAACGTGTTCAATTGATGCTTGATGCGACGCCATTGTGCTGCAACTTATGGGATAAGAATCTCAACAATATATTGTGCAATCAAGAAGCTGTAGAATTATTCGAACTCTCAAACAAACAAGAGTATCTCGATAGATTTTTTGAATTGTCGCCTCAATATCAGCCTTGCGGTACACCATCGTCTGAAAAGGCACAAGAATATATCCGAAAAGCGTTTGATGAAGGCTGGTGCAGATTTGAGTGGATGCACCAAAAACTCAACGGTGAACCTGTTCCGTCAGAAATCACTCTGGTACGCGTAAAATATAAAGATGAATATATCATTGCCGGGTATACAAGGGATTTGAGAGAACTTAAAGCAATGCTCAACGATATGTTGAAAGTTGAAGCAGATTTGCGTCTTGCCCGTGATATAGCTGAAAATAATGCAAGAGCAAAGAGCGAATTTTTGGCTAACATGAGCCATGAAATCCGCACACCGATGAACGGTATACTCGGTATGCTCAATTTGGCGATGGATACGGAGCTTAATGAAGAGCAGCGCGATTATATGAATAAAATGGATCAGTCTGCGAAGAATCTTTTGAGAATTATCAACGATATTCTTGATGTATCAAAAATTGAAGCAGGCAAAATGTCTATAGAGCTTGCTGATTTTGACCTGAAAGAAGTGTTCACGGAAATCGAAAATGTGTTCTCTACAAAAATCAGAGAAAACGGTCTTGCTTTTGATATAAATGTTGCACAAGACATTCCGATGCAGGTTATAGGTGACTCGCTCAGATTAAAACAGATTTTGTTGAACTTAATAAATAACGCACTAAAATTCACCAAAAAAGGCGGAATAAACGTAAAGGTTGAAAAAATCAGAGAACAAGATAACTTTGCCCACTTAATGTTCTCGGTAAAGGATACCGGTATCGGCTTGACCCAAGAACAGATACAAGGGCTCTTTAAGCCGTTTACACAGGCTGACACTTCTACTACAAGAAAATATGGCGGTACAGGGCTTGGACTTGCGATATGCAAAAGCCTTGCGAATATGATGGGTGGAGAGATATGGGTCGAAAGTGAACCTGACAAAGGTTCTATCTTCTATTTCACTGCAAAGTTAGAAATAGCCAACAAACCTGACCAGGAACATAGCGGGATACAAGTTGCGGCTCCCGTTACACCTAAGGTAAACATTGAATCTGAAGAACCTTATATTTCTCAAACTCCTAAAATTCTCCTTGTTGAAGACAACAACATAAATCAAATAATCGCCAAAAAACTTTTGGAGAAATTCGGCTACCATGTTGATATTGCAAACAACGGTCAAGAGTGTCTGGATCTTCTTCCGACGGATCACTATTCTATTGTCATTATGGATATTCAGATGCCTGTTATGGACGGGCTGACTGCTACGAAAAAGATACGGGAGTCAGGTCTATACGAAGGTCTTCCAATCCTTGCAATGTCTTCTCACGCTATGATAGGGGACAAAGAGAAGAGTCTTGCCAGCGGAATGAATGATCACCTGACAAAACCTATTGATCCCACAATTCTCAAAGCTGCACTCGACAAATGGCTTAAAAAGGTTTAAAAAAATTTATTGTCAATAATATACATTCCTGTCACCCCGCTGCGTGATTATATATTACTGGAATAATTTAAGTATGAGCGGGGTCTGAAATCACACTTTTAGATACCGCTCAAAACTATACTAAAGGGTGTTTCACAGTGTGACACAGCGGTATGACATCAAAATCAAATATAACGAAATTTAAGACTCGACTCGTTCAATGCGCTGGCTATTGCCTGTTTTTCGCAGTCAAAAATTTTATCAAAAGATGAGTTTAAAACACTATCTTTTAACTCTTGTGCGGCAGCTTTACTGTTAAGCTGCCTTTTTCGGCGTTGCGTTCTTCGGACCATTAGTGTAGTACAAACCTTTCTAACTCATGAATAAGGTTAGCACATATACTCAATATATATAATTAGACAGGTGGGTATATTTTTTGGATTTTGGCAAATTTATTTTTTAATTTCGGAAATTTATATTTATATTTAGTAATTGAAATATTTTGGGAAATACTTTTGTTTTTTATTCTGGAACTAAGCCACCTGCAAAATATCGGTGGATTCACGAATTTATTTTTTAGGATAAGATTTTTTAACAAACGCGCAATTTTTTTTATGTTTGGTTTTATAATGAATATACATTAGTAACAAAAACAATGAAAGTAAAAAACCCGACACCTATTAATAACACACCGTCTTTCCACGGCCGAGCCTCACTCGGGAAGCGATTCGCTCAATCTATGAGCAAATTTGACCAATTTGGTGAGGGTACTAATATTTCTATAGATTTTTTGGGCAAAGCTATTCTTGTGCCTGCTGTTATTATGGGTGCGACTAATGAACCCAAGGAGAAAAAGCAGTATTCTGCAATCAAGAACCCTATCGCAGCCTTCATTCAGCTTGCTTTAGAGGTTCCGATACTTTATTTCGGAACGAAACTTATAGGAAAATATGCTAACAAGGGTAAATTAGACAAGGCAGGCAGCGAGTTTTCATACAATGAAAAGGCTGCGAAAGATAATTTCTTAAAAATATTTGAAAATACTTCAAATATTGAAAAAGAGAGAAATGGTCTGATTGAAAAAATTAATAAAAAAGGTCTGACAAAAAGGCTGACTGATGAATTGGATGAAGTTGTTACAAAAGCCAATTCTTCTGCCTTGAAGAAGGGGTTCGAAAGCTACAAAGCTTCTCACAAAAGACTTTATCACCTGCAAAACAGGTTGTGCTTTGCTGCGGCATTGGTTTTGACTCCTGCTTTATGTGCGCTTGAAAACTGGGCACACCCGAAAGTTATGGATAAATTTTTCCCTAAAAAGAAAAGCAATGCTATGCACTATTCGTTCTATCAGTCACGCTCTACACATCCGGGATTTCATAGGTTTGAGAAAATGCTCAATCCAACAATCAAGAAGGGAGGGCCAAAATGCAAATAAAAAAAATGCTCACAAATGCCCTTCATTCAAAAGCACTAAAGGGACATATCGATAAAAGTATATCCAGCCCCAAGTTTTTGACAAGAACACTTCTTTTAACCAGCGTATCAAAAGACGTGTTTGCTTATGCATTAAGAGTTCACAATGCACACAACAACGAAGATATCCCTAAAGATAAACGGGGCTATGTTGTTAAAATGGATGCCGTGACAGGGGTTACTACCGGAGTTGTTCAAGTTGCGACAGGATTCCTGGTTTCTAATGACAAAATTCAAAATAAAGTGACAGATAAACTCTTCAAGTCGATTGCAAATGATGCAAAGGCTCTAAAATACGCAAAAGGTGCATTCAGCACATTGTCTACGATGATAATCGCAACACTATTGGCGAAGCGGGTCATTGTTCCTTTTATTTCGAGCAAAATTACATCCAGTCCTTTGTTGGCAAACCCGCTTGTGAAGGTGGATGACGGGAAGAAAAAACCTGTTGAGAAAATAACATCAAAATAAGAGCATCTCGACAATAATAATTGATATTTTTTTGTTGTGCATAGATTAGAGACCGCTCCTCCGCTAGACCCAGAGTTTGTAATATGTCGAGATGTTATTATAATAGCTTTACCTAATGTTTAAACATTTGCCTTTGGAGGCTTTTGATATTAACATGAAGTTGTTATGGCAAAAACTTACTTACAGTCCTATTTAAGAGATTCAAAAATTACCCGCTGGCCGGATAATACTTTTCCGCTTACGTTTTATATCGCTCCTTTTCGCTGGTATAAAGCACCGGGTGAGGCAGTTAAATATACTAATATGGTTAAAAAGGCTCTTGAGACTTGGGAAATAGCCAGCGGCGGAATAGTTAAATTTAAAATTGTGACAAATCTGAATGCTTCTCAAATAAATCTGGATTGGAAAAGAATAGATCGAAAAGCGCTGGGACACTGTTATTTTCATTTTGATAATGTCGGACGTTTGTATTCAGCTGAGGTTCAAATAGGGCTTACTGACGGGGTTATACATGCTCAGTATCAAGACGAAAATGAGGTTTTTCACACGATTCTCCACGAGATTGGACATGCTCTGGGGCTCGGACACAGTCCGTACAAAGAAGACATAATGTTTACTCCGCACAGATATGGCGTAATCAATATTTCACAAAATGATGCCGAATCTATAAAATGGCTATATAAGCTTCCTTACGGGATGTCACTTCAGGAAATTTCACACAAATTCGGGGTTGCGTCTTCTGATTTGGATGACATTATCCAAAAATCTAAGGGTGTCAAAAAACCTTCTGGGTTTGAGGAAGTGAAAAATTCAGTACTTTCGCCGTCAAAAGATTTGGTCGTAGAGCAGGAAACACTTGCTCAGATGAAAAAATACAATATTGGTATTCAAAATATTCAGATACCGTCTGATGTTCAGGATTATATTAAAAAGACTCACATGGCTAAAAACAAAAAAAGCCCTAAATAGTTTTTTATTAAATATAAGTATGAAACAATCTGAGATTACTCGCGCACTTCGTGACAACGCGCA
>JAVBRY010000246.1:0-6282 GCA_031547505.1 Candidatus Gastranaerophilaceae bacterium
TATAATTATAACTATCAGGCATGCGAACATATATACAAGAATATCCTGAAATCCTGTCAAAATCTTCGATAAGCCATACCCGTCAGCTATTTGGTACTCATTTGAATAGTACATAAGCGCTGTAAGGGCCATTGCAAGGAATAGCATCTGGATAATCCCTATTGCAATCATCTGAGGTATTCCTTCAAAATTAAACAATCCGATAACAAAATTTACAACAGGAAAACCGACTATAAGGTATGGAACAAGAACAGCAAGACCTTTAAGGCTTACATTAAGAAACAACATAGGGTTAACAATAGGAAGCATTTCCATCTTTTGATGCATTCTGTTATGCATAACTATCGAGACAAACCCGACGGCAAAAACAGTCATTAATATCCCGAAAAAGCCATATGTGGATGTCTGCAGAGGGTTGGAAACAGTAATTTTGAAAACCAAAAATACTGCAGCTGCAAACGCTCCAAGCTTTAGCAAGGAGAAGTTGTCCGAAAATACTGATCTAATTGAATCTACTATTGATGCCATTATTGTTCCTTCTAGAATATTATATTATCTATTACTAGAATACACAACTTAAAAGAGAAATAGGCACTTTGAGAGGGTATAAGGGTGTTTCAATTGTAAAGAAGCATGCTCATTGACCACATGGACTATAAATATTGATCCCCGGGTTTATGGAAAAAAATAGTTATATGTACATAATATTAATTAGTGGGATAAAAGATTTTAAATGTATTAAAGGGGAGAAAAAGATAATATGCTAAAAGGTGTTTCAGCACACGAACTTGCGAATAAAAATCTTGTGCAGCAAACCGAGCAGGTTCAGGGAGCTAACAAGAAGAACCCCTACGAGGATATAGATAAAAACCTCTTGATTGATGAAACAAATATCTCAACAGAAGCTGTTGAGCTGTATCAAAAAGATTTGGATATCAAAAAATTTACAAATTTGGCTCTCTCTAACCCTGAAGATGTGAGCCACAACGTTTTGGTAGCAGAAAATGTGTTTAGTGCAAAAGATGAAAAATTTGATGATAATATAATAGAAGATATTTTTAATAACAGAACGTTCTTAAACGATTTGTTTAATTAAAATACATTTATGAGTTGAGAGGACAGAAATGGAAACCCCAAATTTAGACAGCCTTGCACCCTCCGTACCCTCTGAGCTTTCTACGACTTCCGAGATATCTTCCGTAATAGAATTCGATAATGCTGCTAATGTCAGTAGTGAAACTCTGGTACATGTTCAAAAAGCTTACGAGTATTATGCTGCAAATAATATTCAAGAAGCCATGAACCTTATCCAGAGAGATTCAAAATTGGCTGAAATACCGTACTGTCAAGTCCTTTTGGGTAACTGTCACCGTCATAATAACAATATTGATCAGGCGCTTTTGTGCTGGAAAAAAGCAATTGACCTGTCTCCTAAAGAATATGCAGCCTATCTGAATATCGGCAATGTTCAATATGCACAAAACAATCTTCAACAAGCAATAGCTTTCTGGACAAAGGCATATTCCATTAGGCCCGAGTCTGTTGTTATAAACTTGAATCTTGCAGTTGCATATAACAAAAAAGGCAGCTGGGTTAAATCGACTAAATTCTTTGAGCGTTATATGAGATTTTTCCGTGGTGACAGCAATAAGCAATATGAATCAGTAAAAGAAACTCTCTATCGTCTCAGAATAAAAGCGGATTTTTATTTCAAAAAACTGCAAGAAGTCAAAGAAGAGGGTAGTGTCGAGTCTATAATATCTTTGTATAAAAAGATAATTTCTACTTATTCCAATGTTCCGACAGTTTATTACAACCTTGCAAACGTGCTTTTATATTCAAAAAGCTATGCAAATGCATTAGAAGTGTTTATGATTTTATACAAATATTATCCGGAGTTTTCGAAGGTTACCTGGTGTATAGCTGAACTTTATAACAAACTGGGTAAAAAAGATTATGCCTATTGCTTCTATAAAAGGTCTGAAGCTGTGATAGCTCCTACTTCAACTAAATACAGAACACTCCAGGCTAAAATCAACGGTCTTATGTATATAGCAAAATCTGATCAAAAGAGCCAGGAGCATCTTGAATTGGCGAAGGAATTTGAAGCGGACAACATGTACGAAGAAGCATTGATGGAATATGAAAATAGCCTTATGCTGGCGATTACTCCTCCTGATGAAGTTGAAATAAGAATTGATGAACTGAGGATGTATACAGACCCTGATGAAACTATCATAGGTGAACTGCATAATGAAATTAATGACTGCATGAATATGAAAAAACTCGAGAGATGTATAGCGTTATGTGACAGGATTATTTTGCTTTCAGACGGCAGTTCTCAAAAAGGAATGTACGCAATCAGATGCAAAACAGAATGTAAGCGTCTTCTTATGCAAGAAAAGCAGGAACAAAAAGTTGAAACAAAATAGTTTTTTAAAACTGCTTAAGAAATTTTTTTTCAAGCATCTTCTAAGGAAAACATACTACAGAACAGGAAGCTGCAAAGGCTGCGGAAGATGCTGCAAGCAGATTTATGTACGGCATATGAAAAATGTTGTGCAGACTGAAGAGGAATTTCAAAAACTCAGAAAACTTCACCCGTTCTACACCTACTTGAATGTTACAGGTAAAGACGAAATTGGATTAATCTTTGAGTGCACAAACCTTGATGAAGAAACCAAATACTGTAAAATTCACAAAAAACGACCGGCTATATGCCGAAGATATCCTCAAGAAGCGATTTTTATGATGGGTGGTGAGCTTGCAGACAATTGCGGTTATTCATTTACGCCGATTGAGTCATTTGAAGAAGTTTTTGACAAGATTAAGGATTAATGTGCTTATTCACATCTACAAGCAACTTTAGTGCTTTGACATTATGCACTCTTAAGATATCAACACCTTGATTCATAAGGTATGAGGAGACTGCATTTGTTGCTGAATCAAGAACATCATTATCTTTATCTTTGATATCCAATGACTGCTGAAGAAATGACTTTCTCGAATGCCCAACGAGCATAGGGCATCCGAGAGACTTAAACGTATTTGTGTTTTTAATAAGTTCATAGTTCTGCTCACAGCTTTTCCCAAAACCGATACCCGTATCTACAATAACACGTGATAAATCCACACCTGAAGCTGAAAGATGCTCCAGTTTGAGCTGAAGATAGTCATGCACTTCTTCTAACAAATCATTATAGTGTGTGTCAGACTGCATCTCATCCGGTGCGCCTTTGGAATGGTTCAGAATAATCGGAGCATTGAATTCTTTGATAACATTAAGCATCTCACAGTCCCACTCACAAGCAGATACATCATTAATCATATCCGCACCTGTTTCAAGAGCGGCTTTTGCAGTTTGAGAGTTTCTTGTGTCAATGCTTATCGGAATATTTTTGTTATATTTTCGTATCGCCTCAACAACCGGCTTGATTCTCTTTATTTCCTCTACAGTATCCACCTTTTCGCTATACGGTCTTGTTGATTCACCGCCGATATCGATAATATCCGCACCGTCTTCTATAAGTCTAAGTGCCTGAACAAGTGCTTTTTTAGGGTCAAAGAATTCTCCACCGTCTGAAAATGAATCAGGGGTCACATTCACAATGCCCATAATATAAGTACGGCTGCCCCAGTCAAAAACAGTTTCCCGTATCACAAGCGGTTCAGGTTCTTTAAATACAACATCATTTAGATTTTTGCCCAATTCATTAAGCTTCAAGGGCTGATACTTAAGCTTCTCTGCAATCTTTTTAAATTGAGATAATGAGCCTGACAGTATACAATCAGACTGTTCAACTCTTCCCGTAATAACTTCTCTATGCACGGCACAGTCCGTCCCGCAAGACAAAGCTGTCTGCTTAAGAATATTCGCCTGAGCAGAGCTCAAATCATATATCTTCACTGAAGTAAATTTGTGTTTCTCCAGTCCTTTTTTTATATAACTCTGGTCAAAACCTATCTGAGAAAGCTCCGTATCATCGGGTTTGATGAATTTTAGTTTAAACAATTTATCCATAGAATAAAAATAGCACAAATAGCGCACAAAAAAACGCCCTTATAAAAGTATTTTATGGGCGTTTTTTTTATTATATCTTTTATACAGCAAGTTCTAAGGCTGCAGAGATTAAATTACTAGCACCTGTTACCGCAGCAGTACCTCTTTCAGCGATATCGGCACGACCGTTGCCGTTTCCATCTTTAACACCAAAAATAAAGCCGACGAGGGCACCTGCACCAACAGCTGTTTTTTGAGTAAGTTTTATTACGCCGTTTTTGAGTATTTCGGTAGACTTTCCTGTGTTTTCAGGAGCTAAATCCTTTTTACCGAATTCCATAAGTTTTTTATGAAGAGCTATGCCATTTCTTTTGACAAATCCGGCTGCAGTTTTTTCACCTTTAGGCGTCATCTTGATTATTTTAGCCATACCTTTTTCTATACCTTCAACAGCGTTATCGAAGAAAGGTGTGTTTTTGTTTGCTTGTCTTATAACACCGGGAGCAAATTTTTTAGTTACAAGAGCTGTTACTAATGTTGCTGCGCCTGCAGTGGCAACTGTACCGAATGGATTAGTAGGGCTCACGCTGTCTTGTAAAGTATTGTTCAAGCCGTTTACTTTATCAACAACAATATCGATACTGTCTTGGTCACCTTTGTCACAATTTTTTAACTCATGCAAAAGCTCAGTAGTCTGATTGATCAACTCAGTTGGGTCGATTTTTTTCTTATTTTCAGCGCCGAAACTCTGTCTTAAAGGTGCGCAGTTGGCAGAAATAGTTAACATTTTTGCTCCAGTTTGATTACTTCACAATAGCTCTAAAAATCGTGATAAAAATTTTTTGCTAGTTTCATTATAATATATTAAAAAATTGTAACAATAGTGTGAAGGCTTATTATTTCAAATTTGTAATATACTTTTTTAAAAACTTAAATAAAAATACTTGCTGCCCCGGGCATCAAACTTTGAATTTAATAAAAATCTATCTTTTACGGGGTCTCATATAATAGTTTTGAGATCTCGTAAAACAACTATCAAAATACATCCACCACTAAATGCCCGAGAAGGCATTAAATTACTAGTAGTTTGGGTATTAATATCAATTTACCTCGTAACAACTTTATCCCCAAACCAGTCTTTTGTCATTTTGTTATATTCATCTACAACACCCTTGCTGACTTTTTCAGCTTTTCCTGACTCTATTCCGTCGTCATAAATCTTTTGTGCAACAACTATAGCTGAATCAGGAAATTTTTTATAATTATAGAAATGAGCTATCTCAAGCAGTCTTCTTTTACACAAACCCATCATCACTTTTTCATCAACAGCTGAAGCAGCATAGGTGAATTCCGCTGCAATTTTGTCCGGGTTGCCTTCATTTAAAGCCTCAGGCAATTTTGTTTTTTTTGTATATGTACTCTCTCCTTTATTAAAAGGAAAATCAACAAGAGCTTCTTGTTGATACTGTTTGAGTTTTACAAAGTTATTATTTACGTCGTATCTTTTTACAACATTAGTTGCTTCCAACAGATCCATTGCCAAAAGCCAATAAATTTCAGCCTCAGAAAGAGTTCGGTCCTTATAGTAGTCTGTTTCAAATTGATTTTTAATCAAATGTCCTACCCCGACAGTAGAACTTCCTTTTTTGTCTTTGTATACCGTTTGATGCATTCCTTCTCTTTTAATAAGCTCACTGATATACTTGTCACTGAACCCGAGCACATTGGCGACATCTTTTGCTGTCTTTACTTTATCAGGGTGAATCCTCACAGGGATTTTTAAAATCTGTCCTTCTTTCAGTCCGTCTGCTTCTTTGAACTTATTCAAATAACTGAGTTCACCGCGTCTCAAGCCATACATTTTTTCAAGAGAGAAAATAGTCTCGCCCTTTTTTACATTATGCTCAAGATCACTGCTTGGGAGTGGGGCTATTGCAGGCTTTTTAATATCCTTCTTAATGTCTTTTTTAATATCTTTTTCTGTCACAACGTACCCGGAACCCCATTGTGCATCTTCAACAACTTTTTTCACATCAGCTATCTCAGACTCGTATTTTTTCAGTTCGTCAGGTTTCAAAAAGTTAACGATAGAATGAGTTATTACTTCCGCCGATCGCCAATGATATTTCCAAGAATCCAAATCCTTTATATCATAAGAGCTGGATTGAAACCCTGCCTCAAAAAGAACCGACGGAATATCACGCCTTGTTCTTAAAACACCTAAAGAGCCGATGTTTGTTTCTGTATCTTTCTTTATAACAGTTCTGTGTTTTACATCTTTC
>JAVBRY010000157.1:0-12321 GCA_031547505.1 Candidatus Gastranaerophilaceae bacterium
CATCGGAGGCGTATTTTCCTTCAGGGAATTTTTTAAATATTTCTTTGTAGAAAAATTCTTTGAGCGGGTTATCAACTAATCTTGAGAGGCGGTACATTATGAAATCTTCGCCTTTAGAGTGGTTATTTTTGGCTATTTCAAGAGCTTTGTACCATCCGTCTTTTTCGTTTCCGTATCTTGTTTTTGCGAAAAATTCAATCGCATCATTGAGTTCTTTTTCATCTATTGATGCAGAGTATTCGGAATATCCGTTAACAAATACGTTGTGTGCTTTGTCCATTTGACCTGCATATTGGTATGCCGTGAAGATATAGTGCCAGTTGCTTCTCATGTCGGCTTTGTTTAAAAACGGTAATGCTTCTTTGTGCATATTGTTAATAAAGAATGCACGGCCTACGATTTTGTTGTCGTAAGTTTCCAAAGGAATTTTAAAGCTTAAAAGTTCGTTGATACAGTTAAGTGAAAATCTTCCGTCAGGTGAATCTTCCAGGTATTTTGAGAAGAAAAGTTTTGCTTTTTGAGGAGACTTTTCTTTGTTAATCATTCCGAGGTAATAATTTGAGGCGATAGAATATTCATCCGGTTTCGGAGATTTTTTAAGTATAGTGAATATTTTTTCTGCTTTTTTGAAGTCGTTTTCTCTAAAATAGTTTTGACCCAGAGAATACTGCGCTTTTCTGGCAAAAAGCGAATCAGGGAATCGCTCCAAGAACAAATGATACTTTCTTACAGCAGTAGCGGTATCTTTTAGCCCGTCTGCGCACATCGCTTCTCTGAGAAGCGCTATTTCATGCAGTTTGGAGTTTTTAGATATGTTGGAGAAGTTGAAATACGCATTTTGTAAATCGTTCTGCTCCAAATAGTTAAGCGCCTGCTTATAGGTCTTAAAGTCTTTATCTGAGACACTTGACATGTTATAGACTTTGCAAAAAGCAATCAAGACAAGTA
Organism: Candidatus Gastranaerophilaceae bacterium; assembly: GCA_031547505.1. GTDB lineage: Bacteria > Cyanobacteriota > Vampirovibrionia > Gastranaerophilales > Gastranaerophilaceae > JAVBRY01. The sequence continues at coordinate 949 of JAVBRY010000157.1, forward strand.
TCAAAAACCCAGCTGTTATAACAAAAAATTTTAAATTTCTCTTCCAATTCTTCATATTTTAATTCTTTTCCATCCCATCATCTTAAGTATCCCAAAAAAAGCTAAAAGGGCAAGGAATTTTTGCCTCAAATGTTAAATAGTATGTACATAACAATTTAGAGTGAGAGCTATGCACATGCAACATGATACTTTCCTTGAGAGAAATTTCAAGGCACTTTTCGAAAATTTTCAAAATTTTGAAGAGGAAAATTTTTCGTATTTTGTAAATCTTATTGATTCGCGCAAGCAGAAGATTTTGAAGAATTATATCTATGATTTTGAGCCGGTGAAGATTGGTGCAAAATAAGGTTAAATTACCGTAGATGGTTTGCAAGATATCGGCGGGGTCTGAAGATATAGCGGTTTTGTGTTTGCCCAGAAATAATCATTGCTTTGATTTTCCGTGGTCAATTTTGACTGAACAATTTCGCTCAAATAAATACCCAAGTCATCCCCTGATTCAGTATAATCAATACATTCAATATTCTTTTCGCTCAAAAGCCCTTTAACGAAAGTGTCACAGATTATTTTCGAATCGGGTAAAGGAAGAGAGTCGATTTCTTCAATTTTTATGAGTTTGGGTTCTGAGATTTCTTCGCCGTTTTTATAAACACCTGCATAAACTTGCTCTCTTCTTGCGTCGAGAAGAACGATTGTTTGGTTATCAGAAACTTTAGGTGTCATGCCTGCTTCGGCAGGCATCGCATAATCTTTGTTGTTTACTTTTGACTGGTTCAATTTAGACAAAATCTCTAACGACGAAACTCCAACGAGCGGTTTTTCAGTTTGTTGAGCAAAGACTCTTGCAACCGTAATACAGGCTCTTATTCCCGTGAAGCTTCCCGGTCCGATATTCACTCCGAAAGCATCCATATCTTTGATTTGCAGTTTATGTTCTTTTAAAATTTCAACGATGGTTGAGATTAAAAATGCCGAGTGGTATTTTTCGTCTTTGTTTTCAACTGTTTTGGACGACAAAATTTTGCCGTTTTCGCTCAGAGTTACATATGTCTTATTTAAAGAAGTATCGAATGAGAGAATTTTCACTATTTTAAACCCTCCAACAACACTGTATTTTTTTCGCCGATACTTGTAAAGATGAACTTTCTGGAGTTTTCATCAACGTAGTCAATTTTTATTTCGATTCTGTCATAAGGTAATTCGGCATCCGAAAACTCTGCCCATTCAACAAATGTAAGAATACCCGGTTTTGAGTATTCATAAAGTTCTTCAACAATTGTCCGTACGCCTTCTTCTTCCAGTCTGTATAAATCAAAGTGATAAACAGGCAAGTCCCCTGAAAGGTATTCGTTGATAATAACGAAACTCGGGCTTGTGACTTTTTCTTTTACATTGAGGTTTTTTGCTACGAACCTTGAAAAAGCAGTTTTGCCTGCTCCTATATCGCCGTATAGGCACACGAATGCACCCTCTTGTCTAATCAAATCAGCAAACCTTCTCGCAAGTGTTTCTGTTTCGTCTATGTTCGGTACGGTAATTGAAAGTTGTGCATGCATAGTATTAGATTAGCATGAAAATAATGTGTACTTCATTTAGTGCCGTCCCGGGCATTGGATCTTGGATAACACATGAGTTAAAGTTTTACGGGATCTCATAATCTTAAAGATTTTAGCTTTATGCAACATATTAAGCCCGGGGATGCGGATTGAATTAATAAAAATGGAAATAACTCCATAAATAATTATATTTAACTTATGAAAAAACTCTTTCTAATACTTGTGTTTCTTTTTAATATGACTATACTAAGCGCATTCGCCGAGGGTATGGTTATTCAAGGCGGAATTTCTTTGTCAAGCCAGGTGCCTAAAGGATTCTTTGGGACTTGGCGTATAACTTCAATTCAAACTTATACAAACAATCCACGACTTTTTACCGGAGAAGGGGTTGATTATTGGAACTTATCCAAGGTCGATGACGTCATTACTTTATCAAATCCCGTGTCAGGAGCGAGGGCGTCCGTAACTGTTGAGGAGGTTAACGGAAACCAGATTAGGTTTATTCGGACTTCTGATAATAAATCAGAGAGGGTTGTGGAAACTCCGACTTTGACATTGGAGGGTGAAAATTTCTATGGAACTGATAAAATAGTTATAGAAAAATATAAATACGGAGAGTTGGTCAGAACAGATATAGTTGAGTATCGAATCAGGGCAACCAAAGTTTAGGTAAATTCAGCCAATGATCTTTTTTCAAATAAGTATTAAATATGTTGGCATGCCGACATATAGACTGAATAAGGAAGAGTAGGATAACATGAGCGAGAAGAAAAAATACGAATACGATGTAATGATATTAGGCGGCGGACCTGCGGGTCTATCGGCTGCTATATATGCGGCAAGAGGTGCGGCTAAAACAGCTGTCATTGATATTTCTATGTTTGGCGGTCAGCCTTCAAACTATCTTGAGCTGGAAAACTATCCCGGTTTCGGTCATATCGGCGGATATGATTTGATGGAAAAGTTCGAAGAGCATGCCGACAGATTCCAATTAGACAAATTTCCTATGCAGGAAATCCAGAGAATTGATTTGGTAGGTACTCCTAAAATTATTGAAACTGCTGATTCTGAATTCAGTGCGAAAACTATTATTATAGCTACAGGTGCACAGGCCAGAAAACTCGGTGTCAATGGTGAAAAAGAATTTTTAGGAAGAGGCGTAAGCTACTGTGCAGTATGTGACGGTGCTTTTTATAAAGACAAAGTTGTAGCAGTAGTCGGCGGCGGTAACGCAGCAGTCGAAGAAGGTATGTACCTCACTAAGTTCGCTAAAAAAGTTTATATTGTACATAGACGTGATGCATTAAGAGCGGATAAAATAGTACAAGATAGGGCATTTAAGAACGAAAAAATAGAGTTTGTATTTGACAATGTTCCGGTTGAGATTCAAGGTAAAGATTCAGTTGAGAACTTCGTTATTCAAAACGTCAAAACAAACGAAACAACAAACTTACAAGTCGACGGTGTGTTTCCTTACATAGGATTTTCACCGAACATTAACCTTGTCAATGGACAGGTTAGACAAGACGAAGGTGGTTTTATTGTAACGGATGAAATGATGCAAACCTCTGTCCCGGGCGTTTATGCCGTAGGTGACGTGAGAACAACCCCGCTTCGTCAGGTTATCACTGCTGCGGCAGACGGTGCGGTTGCCGGATGTTATGCAACAAGATACCTCGAGGAGATAGCTGAAGAAGCAATTGCAATTCACGGCTAATACATAAAAACAAAAACCCGGCTTAGAATAAGCCGGGATCAAGCATCCTAATTAGTCCAATTATTGGTCGTGAAAATAATTTGCCTGATTCTTTTGTTGCAGAATTATCTTCTGCTCAGTGCCACTATACCAAGGCTAAGTGCTGCCGCACCGAGTACAACACCAGCCGCGGCGGTCCCACCGCTTCCATAAACATAGTGTCTTGTAGTTACATGTCCATAATGTGGACGATAAGGAGAACTATAAACTACCTGCGTCGGCTGAGGGTAATAAACAGGCACAGGTACCGGCTGAGCATAATATGCAGGGGCAGGTACAGGTTGATAGTAGTTAGCAGGGTATCCTGCTACCGCTTGTCCTGAGTATGTTGGGGCATATGTTCCGTCTTGGTAATAAACTTGTTGTGCAGTTTGATTTGTTGGAGTAACAGCTGCGAATGTAACTGAGTTCACCCCGATGACTAGCAACAAAGCTATTGCTGTGAGTTTCATAAAATTCTTTTTCATAATGTTTCTCCTTCTAGAGCAAGATCAGAGTTGGTTAGACTACATATAGTACAGACATCCCGGTGCATCATAATGGTATGGGCATCTGCAATCGGGATATGGCTTTATTGCCGTGTAGCAATCACAATCAGGATATGATGAGTAATAAACTACATTGGTTCTCGGATAATAGTATCTTGTGTTGTAGTAGAAGCTTGAACGAATCACCGGTCTGCTTCTGTAATTTACTGCCACATGCGGATTTGAATATCTGTAATTTGGTGCTGAATGATGTACAGCATGATTTTGTGGAGCTCTTTGACTGACAGCTGGAGCACGGTTTTGTGAATGTCCCGAGCTAGCAGATGAAGAGGGGCCTCTGTTTTGACTGAAGTTTCCGCCGCTGCGAGCTTGCCCGCCGCCATGCATTTGTCCTGCACCTGCGCTACGAACTTGGCCTCCTCCACTGTGTCCGCCGCCCCCGGTGCCTCTTCCTGAAGGAGCTGCGAGTGTTATTGATGCTGTGAGAATTAAAACTAAAATTAAAGCTGTTAGTGCCAACGTTAAATTTCTTTTTGTTTTGAACATTCTTTTCTCCTTCAATTAGTCTGCTGATTACTATAACGAAAGTTTAAAATAAATGTTCATTTTTTATTTTATATTTGTAACGAAATAAGAAAATAGGTTGTCATACCGCTGCGCCAAGCTACAAAGTTTGCTTTAGTTAGCTCTGAGCGGTATCTATAAAATCATGATTTTAGACCCCGCTCAGACCAGTCTTTTGTAATTTGCAAAATTTATGCAGCGGGGTGACAGTTCGTCTGCAATGACGCTGTTGTGCTATAATCAGACAATGGGTATATGTCAGTTATCAAAAAATTATTTGAAAGATTTCAAAGTTTATCTTGAGGTAGAGAGAAATTTTTCACAGCATACAATTCGAGCCTATGACTCGGATATATTGGGGTTTTTGATTTGGTTAGACGGAATCAGGGTTGAAGAAGTCAACCATGCCAAGATAAAAGAGTATCTGCTCTTCATCCAAAAATTCAACTATTCAAAGACAACACTATCGAGAAAAATCTCTGCTATAAGAACGTTCTACAGATATTTGTATAGAGAAAGGGTGATTGATGCCAATCCCATTAACAGTATCCACTCGCCTAAAAAATCGAAGAGTCTGCCGAAGTTTCTTTCAAACAACGAAATTGAACAGATTTTAAATAACATCAGAATCGACACACCGCCCGGATATCGAAACAGGACGATTCTTGAGCTTTTATATGCCACAGGTATGCGGGTTTCGGAGTTGAGTAATTTGAATTTTGGGAACTTGAACCTTGAAGAAAATGAAATCACGGTACTTGGCAAAGGCAGCAAAGAGCGGATTGTGCTCGTTTCAAACAGGGCCAAAGAGTTTATGGATAAGTACATAAACCTTGTTAGGAAGATGATTCCTGAAGAGGCTGTTGTTTTATCTTCGGATGCAGACAGCCCTGTGTTTGTTAACAAAACCGGATACAGGCTACAGCCGCAATCTATAAGAGTTGCGTTGAAGGAGATTGTTCAAAAAATCGAACTGCCCAAAGTAGTCACACCTCACGTTTTCAGACACAGTTTTGCTACAAAGCTATTGGAGAAAGGTGCTGATTTGAGGGTTGTTCAAGAGCTCTTAGGACACGCAAGCATCAGCAACACGCAGATTTACACCCACGTGTCGACAGAACGATTGAAGTCGGTGTATGATAAAACGCATCCGAGAGCATGAGCCGTGTGTGAAAGTCCGAAGGTCGGGCTTTGCCCGCCGGCAGGACTGTAACCGTTCGATGCCGCCGTTGTGAACGAAATGAAATGTAGTGAACGAAGCAATCTTTGATTGCACAGGCGGAAAATAGCATAAACTAAATGAGGAGAAACCATGTACGATATTATTACCATAGGCAGTGCTACTATTGATGCGTTTATAGAAACAGACGATGCTAATATCGTTTCTGTAAGCACCAAAAAATCCAACACGGAGTTTATGGCGTACCCTTACGGTGCGAAGATGGATATAGAAAAATTCCAGACGGCTGTTGGCGGCGGCGGATTGAATGCCGCGTCTAACCTTGCGAACCTTGGAATTTCTACCTCGGCTATTTTCAAAATAGGCAAAGATTTTCAAGGCGGAGCCGTTATGGATAAAATGAAAAAAACAGGCGTCGACCTTTCTAACGTCATAGTCAGCGAGACCGAGCAGTCAGGTTTTTCAATAATACTTGTAAGTTTTGAAGGGAACAGAACAGTTCTCGCTCACAGAGGTACGAACGGTACAATTAAAGAATCAGAGATTGACTATGAAGCAATAAAAAAAGCGAAGTGGCTCTATATAGCTCCGATGAATGGTGAGTCGGGGAAAATCCTCGACAAGCTCTCACACTTTGCTGAAGAGCATAATGTTAACACAACAATAAACCCGGGAAGTTCCAGTCTTAAGAAGGGTATGAAGTATTTTGAGAATATTTTAAAAACAGCTGAGATTGTTGTTATGAACAAAGAAGAGGCTTCTCTTGTTACGAAAATTGAAGTCAGGCCTGACACAAAAGAAGTCAGATTCTCGGATGAAATAATTCACCCTGATATAAAAACAATGCTCAAGAAACTTAAAGACATCGGTGCGAAGGTTGTTCTTATCACGGACGGAAAGCATGGCGTATATGCCTATGACGGAAACAAATATTACAAATGTCCCGAGTTCCCTGCAAAAGTTGTCAGCACGCTCGGAGCAGGTGATGCGATGTCTTCAACCTTTACTGCTGCTATACACAAGACAAACTGGGATATTGAAAAATCTTTGAAAATGGCATCGGTCAACGCTGCTTCTGTTGTTTCACATTTCGGTGCGCAGGAAGGTTTCTTGACCTTTGAAGAGATTGAACAGAGGTTGGAGCAGTATCCGTGTTTTAAAGTGGAAGTTATTAGTTAAACTTCCGCTGAATGCAAAGATTGTGAGATACCTTTACCTCTCGAAAAACCTGACATTTGGCCAGCTTTTTCTCGGCAGAGTGCAGGTATGACATAAGGGGCTAGAGCTGTCTCCCCCGCTAGACTCGTAGATTGTAGCATGTTGAGATGCAGTAGCGATAATTATAATTAATTCAAACTAAACATTAGATTCGGATTTTGTGTTTCAAACATTCTTTGGGCAGTAATCTGATTGGTCAGGGCATTGTTGTATTCTTCAGATGTTTTCGCAATTTGCTTGTTAACATTTAATATTTGCTGCTGTATATATAAACTGTCGCCCTCAGTTGACTTATAGCTAAACTTTGGCAGATGCATTCTTTCGCTCAGGCCTTCGGCACATTCTTGTAAAGCTTTTCTGTCGTTGTTTAAGCGTTTTAACGTTGTCAGAGCTTCTTTTATGTTGGGTGTTCTTGCTATGGGACTGATGTTCATCTGTTATTTTCTTTTCGTTAGTGAGTGTTAAATAAATGCGGGTTAAGTATTTCAAATTTTCTTTGTGCAGCTTTTTGTGTTTCAAAAGCGGCTCCATATGTTTTATTTATATGTTCTAATTCGTTATTTATTTCAACTAGCCGTTTTTTGTCTTTTTTCGCATAAGCGCCAAGGTAAGAATTGACTATTTCTTCTAGTGAACTTTTTTCTTTGTTAAGTTCGCTAATATATTTTTGAATTTTTGGTAGCTCAGAATATTTAGAGCCAAAAGATAATTTACGTACTTCCATTTTTTATACCTGTTAAATAAGTCTATGATTATTTAACAATCAAACAGAAAATTTTTTGCCAGTATATTAACAAAAATTAAGACAAGATTTGTACGTGAATATTTCTTGCGCGGGGTTTGTTGTCAAAATCAATAAGAACAATCTGCTGCCATGTTCCCAATAGCAAAGCGCCTTCAATTAGAGGAACGGTTATTGAGCTTCCGATAAGGGCTGCTCTTATGTGTGCGTATCCGTTTCCGTCATGCCAGGTGTCATCGTGGTGATAGCTTCTATCCACAGGGGCGATTTCATCTAAAATTATCGGCAGGTCTTTAATAAGACCGGGTTCGTATTCAACGGTTGTGATACTGGCGGTGCTTCCTGCCAGTGCTACTACGACCGTGCCGTCCTTAATATTTCGATTGTAAACAATAGATTTAACCTTTTGGGTTATGTCTATAATATCCGTAAACCCTTTTGTGTTAATCAGGAATTTATCAGTTACAATCGTCATATAAGCCCCCTTAGTTATTGTATCAAATTATCATACAGCGATAATTTGAAATTACAAGGGGAAAACACAAGGGGAAATTACAAGGAGAAATATAAGGGTCTTATAAATTATTTAGACAGTTCAACCAAAACCAGTTTTTGGAATGCTGCAATTTTTAATCTTGCTTTTGCGGCTGAGGCAGCTTCTTCAGGTGTGTCGGGGTTTTGGATTATTTCATTATATTCTTTAATTTTTTCATTGATTCCTTTGTTTAAGTCTTCAATTTTGTCTGCAGTTTTTGGACCCAGAGGATTTTTCAATGCTTCATTTTGATATTTTTTCAGGTCTTTGTCTTTAACTTTGCTCAAATCAGGCGCATCAGTGGACATATCTTTAGCCAGTTCATCATAGAATTTTGAGAACTCATTCATTTCAATTTTGTTTTCTTTCATTGCAGCATAGACATCCTCGGCTGCTGTAGAGCGAAGAGTGTCTTGAAGCGTTTCTAAAGTTCTGAGTTTTGAGTCAGCGACAGCTTCGAGGACTCTTTTTTTGTTATCCGGATAATCAGGTGAACCTGTGAGTTTTACGGTTTTTCGTACAATTTCTTCTGTTTTTGAAGATATCATATCACTGACTCCGCCAAAGTTTGACGGCTTGTCACCTGCTTGTGTTACATTGCCTTTGAGATCGGGTTCTTGAGTTGTTTTTTCTATGCTCAATCCATCATTTTTATTGCCGACAATCGGTGGAAACCCGGCTTCTTGTTCAAACTTTTTTATATCAGAAAACTCCTTATTGGCGCTATATGTAACACCATTAACTTTATTAATACTCATTCCAAAACTCCTATTTAAATGTCCTTGGGAAATATCCCTGCGTATATTTATTTAAAGGATTTTTATTTGCAAAAATTGCTCCAAAAAATGTAATATTAATGTAACGATTTATTTTAAGCGTTATTTTTTAGGCTCTTCTGCAGGTTTTGCAGGTTCTTTGGCTGCATCCTTTGCGGGCTCTTTCGAATCTGTAGCTTTCGTGTCAGCAGCTTTTGGGTCGGTTTTTGCTGCGTCTTTTGAATCAGCCGCCTTAGGGTCTTTAGAATCTGTTGTTTTTTGGGTGCCGCTGGCGACAAGGCCTTGTGATTCGGCATCAGGAGCCGCTTCTGAAGTGGTTGGTTCAGGGATTGCATTAGGGTCAAAGATTTTTACGCCCATTTCCATTAGCGCCTGCTTTGCTTTAGGCCCGAAGGCTGTATCCGCAAAGTTTTCAAGGATGGTCTGATAGCACTGTACAGCTTCGTTTTTGTATTCGCGTGAACGGTACAAGTTGCCAGCTTTGTAATACAAAGGTGCAAGACCTGCGTCAGGAGCTATCATCATCTGGTTATCCAGTTTGATTTTGATTTCAATCATTTGTGCATTCTCTGCAGGAGAGAACAAAGACGCAGAGTAAACTTTTTTTGTGTAAGTATCGATACTGTCTGACATTGCGGTCATTTCTTCCTGAGAAATTCCTGCCGGTCCTTTATTACGCGTTTTTTTAGCCGCCATGCTGTCTTTTGCAGCTAGCGTGAACACTATAAAGCCTATTAACAACAATACTAAAATTCTTTTCATATACCTTTTACTCCCCTGTATTTTGCAGTCAAAATACCTTAATTTATATTATAGTGCAAAAAGTTGTTTTTTTCCCTCAATTAAATGCATGAGAAATTTGATTTACAAATTCTCGTTGGAGCTTTAAGATGAATAACTATGAAACAACAAAATCTTACAATCCGTGAAAAAATTTATCAGATGTTTATTTTAGGGCTGTCAGGTGATAGTCTTCTTGAGAACCCTAATTTTTTAAACGCACTGAAAAGCAATCTTGGCGGGGCTATTTTCTTTACTCAGAATATAAATTCTGAAGACAAGTTTAAAAAACTTGTTCAAGATATCAACCAGAATGCAATGTCACCTTTGTTTTTAAGTATAGATCAAGAAGGCGGAAGGGTTGAACGAACTCTAAATCTTCATAACGGTCCAAAATATCTAAATGCTCGTGAGTCTGCAAAAAACGGCATAGAATTCGTTGAAAAACAAACTCTAAGGATTGCTGAAGAGTTAAAATTATTTGGTTTGAACATGAATTTTGCTCCTGTTCTTGATGTCGATACAAATCCGAACAATCCTATCATTTCTGAACGTTCATATTCTTCGAATCCTGATGTGGTTGTAGAATTTGGCCGTATTGCTGCACAGGTTTATTTAAACAACGGGATTATTCCTGTTGGGAAGCATTTCCCCGGGCATGGAGAAACGTCTGTCGATTCGCATTTGGCTATGCCTGAGTTGAATTTGTCGTTGGAGGAGCTTGAAAAAATTCATATTAAACCATTTAAGGAGCTTATTAAGGAGCTCCCTGCAGTAATGGTTGCGCATATTTATTACAGTGCATTTGATAAAGAGAAAATTCCGGCTTCCATTTCAAAAAATGTTATTGAGGGATATTTAAGAAGTACATTGAAATTCGACGGTCTCGTTATTTCTGATGATATGGTGATGGGTGGTATCAAGAGTTTCTCATCTGTCGAGGCCTGCCTAAGAGGTATAGATGCAGGTATAAACATGTTTATTTTCAGAGATTCAGACGATGAAACGATTCAGCTGATTGACACAATTATTAACAAAGCCGAGAATGGTGAGGTTGATATGAAACAAATAAATTATTCCCTGGAATGCATTAAAAATCTGAAAGCAAGCTTGCAAATATCCTAAAATTTGATATACTTTAATAAGAATTATTCTTAATAATTGCAGGAATGTTATGGTTCATACAGATATATTTGTTGAGGAAAAAATTGAAGCCCTAAAAAAAACCTGTCAGGAACAGGGATTGAGGGTTACTCAGCAGCGGATTTCTATATTCAAAACTGTTGCAAAGTCCTGTGAACACCCTGATGCGGAGACGGTTTATGCGGCTGTAAAAAAAGAGATGCCTAACATTTCTTTTGATACGGTGTACAGAACCCTGGCATCATTAGAAGAACTCGGTATGATTTTCAGGGTAGACAATATGCTCCCTAAAGCAAGATTTGATGCTGATATAAGACCCCATCATCATTTTATCTGTACAAATTGCAATGAAGTATATGATATAGTGGTTGGACCTGAAGAGGAATTGAAAATACCAAAAAATGCTTATAATATTGGAGAAATAAAAGATTCGAATTTGCAAATTCGTGGTGTTTGCAATAAATGCAAACAAAAAATATAAAGAATTAAAAAAGAGAAACAGATAGCTAAAATTTAAAGGAGAAAATTATGGACAAATTTACTTGTATGGTATGCGGATATGTTTATGATCCTGCAGAAAACGGAAACGTGTCTTTTGAATCACTTTCTGAAGAATACACATGCCCTCTTTGCGG
>JAVBRY010000171.1:0-5060 GCA_031547505.1 Candidatus Gastranaerophilaceae bacterium
ACTATGTAATAATTTTCAGCCTCGTTTGTTGTAACTAAAGACGCTCCAAACATCTCTTTCAAGTCGTTTGAATATCTTTAGATTATTTTGGACCACGTTGTGCCCGCATCTAGAACAACTTTTTTGATCGTAACTTTATAAATTCCTCTATCTTTGCTTTTGTGGATTTTGTTGCATAGTCGTCTACATCTATGTACAGCCCGTTATATTTGTCAGCAAGGTATTTTGCCAGCTGGGCTTTTGAGCAAAACGACTGAGAATAAAACACTGTCGGAATATCAGGATCTACATACATCTCTAGTTCAAGATTTGCCGGGCAGCCCATCTCTACACATCTTGTCCAGCCAAATACATGTGTCTGGTCAGGAAATAAATCAAAAATACTCAAATCATTCGGAGGTACGCCCCAAAAGCCGAATTTAGCTTGTGATTTTTCAAGCTTTGATTTGTCGTATGGTTTTACAATCGCATCTGTGATAATCTCAAATTTTGTTTTTAAAGGAAGAGATGATTCTGAAATAATAGGCTCTGACTTCTTCTCTAAGCATTCGTATATTGAAGTTTCAATATTAAATCCCATGTCTTTTAATATTGCAGCCGCGAACCAGCCGGAGTCACATTTGTCTTTGCCTATAGGCGCAAGAATTACAATAAAATCGTCTTTTAGATGCAGTGCATTATCCATAATATTCTTAACAATTTTGCAGTATGAGTCAGGAAGCGCTGCTGCTTTAGGATAATTAAAATCCACATCCAAATCCACCCACTTTGCATTAGGATAAGCGGTTTTGTATTTTTTTATCAAATCAGGTTCCGGATAACCCCAAAAACCAATAATATTCCTTTTCGTGTTCATATTCATATTCTGATTATATAACAAAAAATCATTCGAATAGCTTATGTAATGTGTTGTCTTATTAGACAAAAAATAGTAAAATGATAATCTGGACTTATTATAAATACAGAATAGAGGATTATATATGAAGTTACATATGCAGATTTTAATAGCATTAGGATTAGGTATAAAACGAAACGGGCACTTATTCTTCGGTTTAATTGCCGGTGTTCTTGTAGGTATTTTATTACACTCTCAAGGTGCAGCAGATATAGATGCATCGCCTGTCTTCCATTGGATATATCAGGCATTGAACTTTATCGGTCAAGCATTCATCAGATTGATTCAGATGGTTATTATTCCATTGATATTTAGTGCAATCATTATCGGTATATCAAGTATAGGTGACAACAAACAGCTCGGTTCGTTCGGAAAACGGATGGTTGTTTATTATTCAATAATTTCAATCGCTGCAGTTATAATTGGTGCGACACTTGCATTCGCTTTTAAGCCTGGTATCGGTGTTCAATCGTTTATCAGTGAACAGTCCGCTATTGAAACACAACAGATTGTTGCTACTGCACTGGAAGAACAAAAAGGTCATATGGGTGAAATTTTCTTGAATCTCATCCCTGCTAACCCTATGGAAGCTCTTGCTAAAGGTGAAATGCTGCCTATCATTGTATTTATTATGATATTTGCGATAGCACTTTCTAAAGTCGGTGAGATAAATCGACCTGTTGTTTCCTTCTTTGAGTCAATTTTTGCCGCAACGATGAAGGTAACAGACGGTATAATGTATCTGGCAGCACCGGGTATTTTTGCCTTGATTGCTACAGCTATATCGTCGTTCGGGCTGTCGATATTCTCGAGTATCTCGAAATACTTCCTTGTATTGTTTATAGGTTTTGCTATACAGTTGTTTGTTGTTTATCCGCTGTTAATGAAAATATTCAGTAAAGTGCCAATCAGACAATTCTTTGCGGCTATTGCAGAAGCAATGATGGTTGGATTTGGTACTGCAAGCAGTTCTGCGACTCTTCCTTTGGTAATTGCCTGCTGTGAAAAAAGAGGTGTGTCTCACAAAGTAGCAAGTTTTGTACTTCCTTTGGGTGCAACATTGAACTTTGATGCTACTGCACTGTTCCAGGTTGTTGCTGTGTTGTTCTTAACACAGGCATACGGTATAGCGCTTGATCCGATAATGCTTATTCAGATTTGTATATTAGCTATTGTTGCATCAAGTACCTGCGCTGGTATCCCTGGCGGTGGTATTATTACGATAGCACTTGTCTTAAACGGTATGGGGCTGACTCCGACACAGATGGTTCAAGGCTTTGCGTTCTTGTTCGCTGTAGACAGAATCGTGGATATGTTCCGTACAATGCTTAATATTACGAGTGATGCCGTTATCGCTGGTGTTATCGCAGACAACGAAAATGAATTGAATTACGACATGCTTATGAGCACAGAGTCGTATAAAGATATAATCTAATGACACAAATCAAGGTTGAAAGAGCCAAAAAACTAAAAGGCGAAATCACTATACCTTCAGATAAGTCAATAAGCCACCGCTCTGCCATGTTTGCTGCTCTTACTGGCGGCCGTGTTGAGGTAGAGAACTTTTCTATTGGTGCCGACTGTAAAAGCACATTGGGTATAATTCAAAAACTTGGCTGTGATGTTAAATTCTTGTCTGAGCAAAAAGTGTTGATTGATGCTTCGAATGCATTTAAAGCTTCTGACTATCAACTTGACTGCGGAAACTCAGGAACAACTATGCGTCTTATGTCGGGCCTATTAGCTCCAATTGAAGCTCCCCTTGATGGCATTTATACATTGTTTGGTGACGAGAGTTTAAGCAAACGCCCGATGAAGCGTGTAATTGAGCCATTAGAGCTTATGGGTGCGAAGATTCAACATAACGATTTTAAGGCGCCATTGACGATTACAGGTTCGAAACTTAGTCCTATATCTTACAAGTCACAAATAGCATCTGCGCAGGTGAAATCGTGTGTTTTGCTGGCAGGATTGAACACAGAAGGCACAACAACTTTTGAAGAGCCGTATGTTTCACGTGACCACACAGAGAGAATGCTGAAATACCTTGGTGCAAATATATCCACAGATAAAAACATTACAAAAATATCTCAGTCAAAGCTTGAACCCAAGAATATTTCTATTTGTGGTGATATCTCATCTGCTGCATTTTTCCTTGTTGCCGGGGCGATAGTTTCGGGTTCTGAAATAATATTAAAGAATGTCGGATTGAACCCTACTCGAACTGGTATTATTGATGTTTTAAAAAATATGGGCGCTAATCTTGAAATACGGGATTTAAAAACAGTATCAGGCGAAGAAGTTGGTGATATAAAGATTTCTTACTCACAACTTAATGCAACAACGATTGAAGGTGAAATAATTCCGAGGTTGATTGATGAAATACCCGTTATCGCGGTTTTAGCAACTCAAGCTGAAGGTTCGACAATCATTAAAGATGCACAGGATCTAAGAAACAAAGAGTCAGACAGGATAAAATGCCTCGTTGATGAACTAAAAAAAATCGGAGCTGACATAGAAGAAACTCCGGATGGTATGATTATCCACGGCCAATCTAAATCTGGTGATTCGATTGGGGATTCTGCCTTAAGGGGCAATGCTCTTGTTGAATGCTATCACGATCATAGATTAGCTATGAGCCTCTATGTCGCCGGTCTGGTAAGCAAACAACCTATCGTCATTAATGAATTCCAATGGGTGGATATATCTTTTCCGGAGTTTCTCGTTCTCGTGGACAAGCTAAGTTAAAGTATTTTGTCTCTTTAGCGACGATCCTTTCTTTTTTCTCGGCTTTCTTCTTCTACCCAGGCATATGTCTGCCCGCAAGTGAATGAAAAAGGATTTGTTGCAAAACACTTTTCCTTATAGAGACGTCTATATTTGTCATCTATCTTGTTCACATTTTTCATTAAGCCTTTAAGCTCTGCGAATATATTCATACAAATACTTCCATTTTTTGTTAATAACCGGAGCGGAGGGAAATTGTTTTTGCGTTTACCGACTGTAGGTCTTATACACGGCTTACGCTTTTTCCGGCGTTCACATCTATATATTTACATTTTTCACGCTCAGTTTAATCCCTACTAAGACCTAAATACCTTATACAAAAGTCTAATCTTGCAATATAATTCTAAGTTAGTGCGTTAATTTACAGATTATGAAGGTGACCTCATGGACTTGTAAGCCCGATTTGTGTTATTTAAATAAGTCTAGCTTTTAGATTATATATGGCGTCAATGATTTTTATGAGTCAGTTGACGATATGAAAAATAATGGAAGATTCTATAAAGAAAATTTTAATAGTCGAAGACGGCAGAGAGTGGCAAAAATACCATCTGAGCCTTTTAGAAGCATACAAATCCGCAAAGTCAGTGAGTTTTGAAGTGCGAGTTGCTAGCTGTGCAAGAGAAGGGCTTGAGGTTGTTAATGAAAGTTTGGATGCGCCTTTTGATTTGATTTTTTCAGATTTGCAGATGGAAACGGATTTTTCTCCTGATTTTGCCGGAGAGTGGTTTGTTCAGCAGGTTAAACAGTTGCCGCAATATCAAAAGACAAAGATTGTGGTCGTTTCTGCGACATATAATATCGGATTTATTGCCAACAAGTTAGGTGTTGATTATCTTTCTAAGAGGGTGCTGATTAATTATCCCGAGGCGTATTATTCTATTTTGGATAATCTGAAACTTTGACATTAGATATCACGCCATCTATGATATAAATATGAACCTATTTGATTCCTTAGAAAATGCTAATAAACAGGTGCCGCTCGCTGAAATTTTGCGCCCGAAAACTCTAGAAGAGTTTTTAGGGCAGAATCAAATTGTCGGTGAGAATACTGCATTCTTAAACTTGATTCGTTCAGGGCATCTGTTCTCCTGCATATTTTGGGGGCCGCCGGGATGCGGGAAAACAACGCTTGCCCGCCTTATGGCCTCAAATACAAACAGCGAATTCATTGAACTGAGTGCGGTAACTTCAGGTATAAAGGACATAAAAGAGTGTGTTGAAAAGGCAAAAGAAAGCCTCAGATACAACAAAAAAACAATTCTGTTTATAGATGAGATTCACAGATACAGCAAAACACAGCAAGATGCGCTCCTGCCGCATATTGAAAACGGGACGATATTTTTAATCGGCTCGACTACAGAAAATCCGTCATTTCAGG
>JAVBRY010000063.1:0-7108 GCA_031547505.1 Candidatus Gastranaerophilaceae bacterium
GAACTGGCGGAACTGGTGGCACAGGCGGTACGGGCAGTACAACTAACCCACCCGCTGTTGTTGACATTCCACCGATAGTTAATACAATTACTCCTCCGACTGATCCGGTTGCGAAGAAGTTTTATGATGATTTGATGGGCGATATTGAACAACTTATTGAAAAATATATAGCTGACAACAATATCACTGATAAAAAAGAAAAATCATCGTTGCTGTTGTTTGCTAAAAACAAGAGTTCACAGCTTATCACCGGTTATGTAAAAGAAAATCCTGAGATAACTCTTGAAGAGTGCAAAGAAAAACTCTTGGCAGATCTTACGCAGAGTCTTGCTGACAGGAAAGAACTCGGCCAAATAATTGAAGGTCGACTTGATGCTATAAATGATGCTAATTTCGCTGATTTGGTTGAAGATTATGAGGATGCGGCGAAAGATTTTGTTTCCACTTCAGAATACAATACAATCAGAGAATCTGCTTGTGAATATCTGGTGAGACAGTTAATGAATCAGATAGATGACAAGACCTTCTTAGAAGCCATAAATCCTGGCTATGCCACAGATAACAACTACAAAAACGCAAAACTGGCTGTTGATCGTATGATGCAGACTGCAGATCCATACGAAAAGAAAAACTATCTCGACCTGGCTATGGAATCTCTCCGTGCGTTCGTTGGCGAACAGTATAATGACGGCACAGGCGACTCAAAACTTGGCGATGCCATCATGGGCGTAAAAGACGCAAAAGCCCTGGAAGCAGAATTGGAAGCACAAAAAATAGCAGAAAACAAGAAAAAAGCTGAAGAAGATGCCCGCCTTGCTGACAATACCGCGAAATACGGAAAAGAACTTCAAAGCGTAGTTAATGATTTAATAGAAGATTTCTCCAAGACTACTACAACAAAAACCTTCAGTTTGCCTCTTGCTAAGTTTAAGCTTCTCGGCAAGCTTATGCCGGGCAAAACTGTTGCAATAACTATAGAAAATATAGCAAAAACAGACGAAGAAATTGCTAATTACAAGCTTTTCATTAACAATGTCCTTGAACAATTCCTCAAAACATACACTCCTAAAGAAGGTGCAACTATTGCAGATGTTAAAGCGGACTTTGAGGCCTTTGTTAAAACAGCAGCTACTAACCAGGCAAGCGTTCGTGATGAAGTAGATAAAGCGAAGGCTGCAGATGATAAAGGTACCGGACTAGCTAACCTAAATAAGGCAATAACTGATGCCGGTTCAAATATACATCCTGAAACTGAAGCTCCTGCAATAAGAGCTGCTGCGGTTGAATATCTCCTTGCAGCGTTAGCTAATGATACAAATAGCAGTGCATTTAAATCCATTGCTGCTACAGATGAATTCAAAGAAGCAAAAGCTCTTATGGATAAACTTCACATTTCAGCAACACCGAAAGAAGATTTTGAAAAAATCAAAGCTCTGTTGAAGTTGGCTGTTGAAAAAGTGGACATAGAAACTCTTGTAGCAGAAGTCAAAGCTCAAAACGAAGCAGTCGAAGCTCAAAAAGCAGCTGACGAAGCAGCAAGATTAGCTGCAGAAGAAGAAGAAAAAGCAGAAGCAGCAAGAAAAGCAGCAGAAGAAGCTGCAAAAACTGTGAAATTGTCCACCTCGGATATTAAAATTGGTCTTCCGCACTACGGTACTAACACTACTTACGGCAATGACCAAATAGTTTATTTGAACTCCATTGAAGTTGTTGATGGCAAAATAAGATGGAAATCAGATAACAAAGACAGCCCGATGATGAACGAATGTTTCGAGGAGCTTGAACGAAGAATCCACGCTAAACTTGTAACACAGCTCCAAGGCACAGGTCTGTATGATGAAGCTAAAATCCAGGCCTACATTGAACAGGCTAAAATGGAAACAATAAAAGAACTTGGAACCAGTTCTAAGTATACATTGGCTAAAGTTGTAGATACGTTCTTGGCTAAGTTCGACAAAATCGCTACGACTGGACTAAAATCAGAATCATCTTCTGTTGTCGATAGATTCTCCGCAGTCCAAGGAGCGGGTCTGACAAACGACTATGTACAAAATTCAGAGTACAGAACACCTAGTTGGGATGCTCATAAATCTGATACTACAAATTACGCCAAAAATAATATGTATAACATGCTTCAACAACTTAAAAACGGACTCCTTGCTCAAGCCAGCGCAAAATGTATAGAGCTGGGTATTGAATTCGATTCAGTAGCTATTGCAAACTTGATTGAAAACGCTATAGTTAGTACCAAAGATACATACCCATATGGTATGGACACCAGTGGATTCTGGGGCATGGATAAACACAAAGCAAAATACAATATCGGAGATGCTATCAATAAATTCTTCGACAAGTACGAAACAGCATTCAAAAATTATATTACCTCAAAAGGCGGAAAAGTTCCGGGCTCTACCCCTGCAAGTACTCCGGCTAGTACCCCAGCGAGCACTCCAGCGAGCACTCCAGCGAGTACACCAAGTAATCCAAGTAATCCAAGCAGCCCATATACCCTTAGAATCGATGTACAACAAGATCTGCTATTATAATAAGCAGCATAACACTAAGTCAAAACACCCCCAAAAAACCGGGGGTGTTTTTTGTTGCGCCGTCATTGCGCTTGTCTGCACAACGGACGAAAAAATGAATATCATTGCGAGGCATAAATCAGGGTGAGAATATTATAATATGCAACCCGAAGCAATCTCAGAACAAACCCCGTCATTACGAGGCGAAGAGCAGAGTAAGAATACTATAACCTAGTACCCGAAGTAATCTCATTGCGACACCATACCATGTCTTGCGATGATGTATTATAAACTACCTATTTAATATATTACAATTTCGATACAATCCCCAAAAGTTATAGTTGACGTTGAATTATGTTTAATATAATTTATAATAAGCCGAAACACTTTTAGACTCTAAAATTTATCAGAGACTACAAGGGATGGTATTTTCAGGGATTAAGCACTGGAAGAAGCCTTATAAAGGTAAAACAAATTAATTGTACCCTAGTACAATTATAAAATTATAAAAGGGTACAATACAACAAAACAAAAGGAAAAAACAATGAGTACTACTCAAAAAAGACAAAGAATAAGAGTTTGCTTAAAAGCATATGATCATAAACTTATTGACGTTTCAGCAGAAAAAATCGTTGAAACAGCAAAAAGAACAGATGCTAAAGTGGCAGGTCCTATTCCGTTGCCAACAAGAAGAAGAATATACTGCGTTTTGAGATCACCTCACGTTGATAAAAAATCAAGAGAACACTTCGAAATGCGTATTCATAAAAGAATTATCGACATCTACGATCCGACAGCACAAACTACTGAAGAGCTCAGCAGAATGGATTTGCCGGCAGGTGTAGATATCGAAGTAAAGCTCTAAGAAGAGCTGTCATTCTGAGGGCATTAGCCCGAAGAATCTTAAAAGATACTCCGCCTTTGGCTCAGTATGACAAACAAATAAAAACTTAATAACACATACAATTGAATAATGATTGAATGTGATCTACGAGGGGGAACCTGCGATAAGGGCTTTAGGCTTTTAGAAACAGAACCCGAATGACAGAGGCAAAGTCCAAAGTCATTAAAAACAAAGGTAGCGCTCACAAGGAGAAAGGTAAGAAATGACCAACAAAAAGACTGCCCATAGCAGATTGGGCGTAATAGGCGAAAAACTTGGAATGACTCAGGTCTTTGATGATAAAGGACTTGCGATTCCTGTTACTGTTATCAAAGTTGATCCGTTAACGGTTACTCAGGTTAAAACTGTAGATACTGACGGATACAACGCAATTCAGGTCGGCTTCGGTGTTGCTAAAGAAAAACACTTAACAAAAGCCCAAATCGGACACTTTGCAAAAAACAAACTTGGTAACTTTAGACATTTGCAGGAATTCAGATTAGATAATGCCGCTGAATATACAGTGGGACAAACTATTGATTTGTCAGTTTTTGAAAACGTAGCGAAAGTTGACGTTACAGGCAAATCAAACGGTAAAGGTTTTCAAGGTACCGTTAAGAGATGGAACTTCGGAAGAGGTCCTATGGCTCACGGTTCTAAAAACCACAGAGAACCCGGTTCTATCGGCGCAGGTACAACTCCGGGCCGCGTAGTTAAAGGTAAAAAAATGGCCGGTAATATGGGTAACGAAAGAGTTACCGTTACAAAACTAGCCGTAGTTAAAGTTGATAACGAAAATAATCTCCTTCTCATTAAAGGCGCAGTACCGGGATGTGAAGGCAGAATGGTTACTATACTTCCTACCAGAACAAAATGGAACTAGTGGGAATCAGTAGCTAATAAAGAAATATAATTGAGGTTAAATAAAATGACAAAAGAAATTTCAATACTAAATACAAAAGGCAGTGCAGTAGGCCAAATGTCCTTAGACGAAAAAGTTTTCGGCGTTGAACCAAACTTGCACGTTATGCACCTCGCATTGAGAAGACAGCTCAATAACGGCAGAGCAGGTACTGCTTGTGCTAAAACAAGAGCTGAAGTTGCGGGCGGCGGAAGAAAACCTTGGAAACAAAAAGGTACAGGCCGTGCTAGAGCAGGTTCTATCAGATCACCATTGTTCGCGGGCGGCGGCGTAATCTTCGGACCAAAACCAAGAGACTACAGCTTTGCAATTCCACAAAAAGCTAGAAGATTGGCTTTGAAATCCGCGCTTAGTGCCAGAATTGAAAACACAATTCTCGTTAAAGATTTCTCTGAAATCAAAGAACCAAAAACAAAATTAATGACAGAAACTTTAAAAGCACTCAAAGTTGAAGGAAAAATCTTAATTATCGCTGATGTAAGAGCAGCTGAAAATGCTTACCTTGAACTTTCAGCAAGGAACTTACCGAACGTAAAAATCATTTTACCTTCAAACCTAAACGTAAAAGACTTACTTGAAGCAGACAACGTTATTATGGCAGAAGCTGCAGTAAAGGAAATAACTGAGAGGTTATCGAAATAATGAGCAAGATGAGAAACAATACCGAAAGATTATACGACGTTATTAAAAGACCGTTAATCACGGAAAAATCAATGGAAGCCACAACTCTTCAGCAGTACACTTTTGAAGTAGTTAAAGATGCTACAAAAATTGAAATTGCACAGGCAGTTGAACTGGCATTCCCTGGCAGAAAAGTCAAAAAAGTTAGAACAGTATATATGCCGTCTCACGCAAAGAGAGTCGGATATTCAACAGGACGTACTCAATCCAGCAAAAAAGCTATTGTTACGATTGAAGGCGATCCTATAGAAGAACTGATAGGAGCTTAGCGGGAGCGAGCCGAGGCTGAAGGGCTTCGAGAACTCGAAGACCACTCTGCCGAACAAAAGCTGACTAAATGTCAGGTTTTGTGAGAGGGAAGCCGTTTAGGGCGAGCGACCAAGACAACAACTAATCAAAAACAGGAGCAAAAAAAATGGGCATAAAAGTATTAAACCCAACTTCACCGGGACAAAGAGGTATGACGAAAAGTGATTTCGCTGATATCACTACAGACAAACCTGAAAAATCCTTATTGAAGCCTAAAAAAAGAACAGCAGGAAGAAATAACACAGGCAGAATTACATGTCGTCACATGGGCGGCGGTGTGAAAAGAGCTTACCGTGTTATCGATTTCAAACGTGATAAATTCGGCGTACCGGGCGTTGTAAAAACAATCGAGTACGATCCAAACAGAAACGTAAGAATTTCATTAGTATTTTACGCTGATGGTGAAAAAAGATATATCTTGACTCCACAGGACGTAAAAGTAGGTCATACAATCGTATCAGGACCAAACGCTGAAATTAATACAGGAAACGCATTACCAATGGAATTGATTCCGTTAGGTACAATGATTCATAACATCGAAATGATACCGGGGCGTGGCGCTAAATTAGTTCGTTCTGCCGGCAACGGTGCTCAGTTAATGGCTAAAGAAGGCAACTACGTAACTATAAAATTACCAAGCTCAGAAATGAGAATGATAAGAAAAGAATGTATGGCGACAATAGGCGTTCTTGGCAACTCCGAATTCAAAAACATGAAAATCGGTAAAGCCGGCCGTAAACGCTATATGGGCATCAAGCCTACAGTCCGTGGTGTTACAATGAACCCTTGCGATCACCCTCACGGTGGTGGTGAAGGTAAAACCGGACCTGGTGGTCACCCAAAAACACCTTGGGGTAAACCGGCTCTTGGTTATAAAACAAGAAAAGTTAATAAGCACTCTGACAAATACATCGTCAGAGGTAGAAAACGCAAAAAATAAGGAGATAATGAATGGCTCGTTCGCTAAAAAAAGGTCCATTTGTCCACGAATCACTTCAGAAAAAAGTCGATAAGATGAATGAAGCTGGAGAGAAAAAAGTAATAAAAACTTGGTCAAGAGCATCAATGATTGCACCTGATATGTTAGGTCACACAATCGCTGTGCACAACGGCAAAAGCCATGTACCGGTTTATGTTACGGAACAAATGGTTGGTCATAAATTAGGTGAATTTGCACCTACAAGGTTATACAGAGGCCATGCAGGTCAAGATAAAACGGCAAAAAGGAAGTAAATTATGCAAGAATCAATGGCTAAACAAACAGATATAAAAATGCCTGCACGTAAATTACGTCGTGTAATCAACGAAGTTCGCGGCAAATCTGTTGAAGATGCAATCAAAATATTAAAATTCATGCCATATTTCGCAGCAAGAGTTGTTGAGAAAAACTTGAAAGATGCCATCGCTAACGCAGGTGAAAAATTTGGCGGCAAAGCTGAATCTTTAAAAGTTTCTGAAATTTTTGCAGACGAAAGCGCTACTTACAAAAGAGGTAAGCCCAGAGCACAAGGCAGAATTTATAGAAGGCTTAAACGCACTTCTCACCTTACTGTAAAATTAGCAAGTAGTAATAAATAAGGAGGCTCCCTTGGGACAGAAGACACATCCAAAAGGATTTAGAGTAGGAATAATTCAACCTTGGGACAGCACATGGTTCGCCAAGAAAGATTATCCTGAATTCGTTGCGGAAGACGCAAAGATTAGAAAATATATTAAGAAAAGATTATATGCAGCCGGCATATCAAAAATATTGATTGCCAGAAAAGCTCAAAATGTAATTCTTACCAT
>JAVBRY010000136.1:0-7367 GCA_031547505.1 Candidatus Gastranaerophilaceae bacterium
TCAGCATCTTGCCATTTAAGTTTGAAAGCTTCAAGCTTACGATTAAAGTTGGTAAGATCCTGAATATTCCAAGATTAGCTAAGATAACCAGCTAAGCACTTCAGGATGACATCAAGTATGTAGGTCGGGTCTTGACCCGACAATAATCACGCTGTTGGGTTAAAACCCAACCTACTTTACTGCGGGATGACAAATTGGCATTGTTCTATGAATGTTACTTCCCAACTACCAATTAAACCCCGATTACCGTATAATTCTCCTCATGAAAAAGATTGGTAATGTGCTCACAATAGTCGGGTTGATTGTGATTTTTGGGCTGGTTACGTGGTTTTATAGACCTGAAACTCCGTCGAATAAAATCATCAAAATCAAATCCGCAAACGAATTCTACGTAGACAAGAACAACGACGGCATCGCCGACGACGATGAACTTGTCGAAATGTATTATGTCAGAGCATTCGTACCTAACATCGAAACGTCCGAGACGAACTTTGTCGACTCTTCAAAACTCAGCTGGCTTGCAGAAGAATTCGTAAAGAAAAACCTTTTGAACAAACAAGTAGAGCTTCAACTCGACAATGAGGGCAGACTTATAACTGTCCGTGCCGGAAGCTTCGATTATTCAAAAGCCCTGACCGAAGACGGGCTGGGGATAATCAACCCATCAATAAAAGAAAACCCTTATAAAAACCACTCCGAAAAAATAAAAGAAAGCATTCAAAAAGCCGACAAATTAAACCTGGTCAGCTACAACTACCGCTCAAAAAAATATCACACACTCGACTGCAAATTTGCATTCAAGTCTTCAAATATCCAGATTCTGCCCCTCGCAGAATTAAACAAAAAGGGTGAGAAAGCAGAGCCTTGCAAGGCCTGCCACAACAAAAATAAAAAACTGCCCGCAAATGAAAAATACCCGAGGAACGTATCCGAAAAATACACCACATCATACAAAGACAGCTATATTGAACTGTATTTGAGCGATTTTACAAGATTCTTTTTCCCTGCACCAAGGTGTGTCACAACAGCCTGTCAGTCATTACTGAGAGAAATCAACAACGCAAAATCCACCATAGACTTCGCAATCTATGGCATCTCCAGCCAGCCGACAATTGAAAAAGCCTTGGTCAAAGCACAAGAAAGAGGAGTAAAGGTTAGATGGGTGTACGACTTGGACGGCAAAGGCGGTTCATATTATTCGAGCACAAAAAACCTCGCAAAAATCCTCACAAACTCATCCCCCGATATCATTTCACCGCAAAACAAAGAAGCATATTCGAATTCAATTATGCACAACAAATTTTTTATCTTCGACAAAACAAAAGTCTGGATAGGCTCTGCTAACATAAGCGAAACCGACCTCTCCGGCTTCAACGCAAATTCTGTTATCCTTATTTCTTCATCAGAACTTGCAAATATCTACCAAAAAGAGTTTGAGCAGATGTATAACGGATATTTCCATAAATTAAAAACCCAAAATACCAATCCAAAAGTCTGCCTCGCTAACTCAACAATCTCTGTTTTCTTCTCACCGCAGGACAAAATTATCGAGCGCCAGTTCCTTCCTCTCGTTCGAAATGCGAGATCGTATATTTATATTCCTGTGTTTATCGTCACACACAAAGGACTTACGGCTGAACTTATCGCCGCAAAACAAAGAGGGGTGGATGTCAGAATTTTGATGGATTCAACAGGTGCATTGAATCCTCATGCACCGACAAAACTCTTAAGAGAAAATGGTATAAAAGTCAAAGTCGAAGACCGCCCCGGCAAAATGCACATGAAATCTATGATTATCGATGACAGGTACACAATCATAGGCTCGATGAATTTTTCAAAATCAGGCGAAATGGGCAACGATGAGAATGTCCTAATTATCGAAAATCCTCAAATGGCAATAGCGTTCAAGAACAATTTCAATTACCTCTGGAGCAAAATCCCCGACAAATGGCTCGTTCAAATCCCAAGAGCCGAATCACCCGACTCGATAAATTCATGCTATGACGGAATCGACAACGACCACGACGGCAAAATCGACATGCAAGATGATTCATGTAACCGACGAAAAATCAATTGAGGCTTTGCCGAGATTAGATTTTTGTCGCCCTGAACTTGATTCAGGGTCTCCTACGAAGTAGGTCAACATACCTTGTAGGTCGGCATTACTATGCGGACAAGAAAGATTAATGTGACTGCCTGGATTGCCGCACTCCTTTCAGTCGGCGCTTCGCGAGCAAGCGCAATGACGTGAAATACGTAGGTTGGGTGCAACCCAACATCAACAATTAAAAAATAAACGTCTTACTATAATCAGGTATCACAAACGGCGTGTTATTTGCATCCTTGTCCGTAAATTTTGCATACGCATTTAATGAATCATCCTTGGCACTTTCGTAGAAATTCATATCCACATATTTTTTGTATGCATCATTCAAATCGCCAGAATAGTTGCCCATTATACGTGCAAATTTCTTGATATTTTCCTTGTCCGAACCTGCACCGTAGGCTTTTGTTTTCGCATCTGTTCCTGACGGGCGTATTTCTATAAACTTGTCATCAAACTCCATATACGTCCCGTCTCCGACAAATTTCACATCTTGTAAGTTATCAAAATTCAGCTCTGGGAAAGTTGAAGAGAGAATCTCTTTTATCTGACTCAATTCGATTTTATTTTCAGACATCGCAACCGCAAGCGTGAGGTAGAAAATATCATTCTTCGTACGTTTTTCTTCACCTGCTTTTTTGTCCTGCTTGAGTTTTTCAATATCAGGCTCACTCTCGTTGTAGTACGAAATATCTTCTCTGATATCATATTTTGCAATGATTTGATTGTCTTCAAAAACCTCTTCAAGATAATTTGAAAGCAATTTATTCATTTTACTCAAATGGGAAGCTAGCGCAGATGCTACAACAATAGCCTCTGTAGCGCTCTTTTCTCGCATCGCAATGGCTTTTCGTCCTGCTAACGACTCGATTAAAGACTCCGAACCGATAATCATACCGCCCGACTCTTCACCTGCAAAGATAAGTTTGGGATTCTTGCCCAGATTCACATCTTTGTTGAAAATATCCGTGATAACAACATCACTGTCCGGCTTTTCAGTAACCTGTTTTTCAACTTTTTTCATAATATTTGCGATTTCTTTAAAACCAACAGGCACATTGATTACGTTTATATCATTTTTCTTCGCCCATTCATCCCATGAACGTGCAGATGCCGTTGTTTTAATAATAAATCTCGGATGATTGTTAAACAAACCCTCTGTCTTCAATTGATTTGCCCAAAAATCCATAATCATTAAGAAAGACTGATTCGCGGTATAAACTGTCAAAACTCTGTCGTCATTCAACTTCACATAATCAACACCGAGTTTGTTCAACAAAGACAGACTTGACGCACTTTCAATCTGTGCAATCGTCAGCCTGTCGTGATCAGGGTCAGTGATTAGAACAACCGTGCCGACAGGATAATTTTTCAATTTCTCTTCGTAGTGCATAGACTTAATCACGGGGAAATAAGGATTTCCGTCTTTGTCTTTTGAAATAACCGTCGCATCTACAGAATAGTCGTAGAATGTTTTATTGCCCTTAGGATCAGTGTCATATTTTCCGATTGAATGAAAGAACGGATCTTCTTCAATATTGAGCCAATCAAAATGACCATCAATATTCAAAGATTTCAATATTCGACTTAAAGCACCGTAAGCCGAACCGCCCACGTTTTCGATAACAATTTTGTCTTTTAATTCTTTTATCAGATTCAGGTTGGCATCTTTCGCTACACCGTCTTCAAGGTACTTTTTGTAGAGAACAACCCCGTCTTCAATTTTCGACATCACTGATTCGTCAATCAAAGGATTATCATTCGCTGCAATTTTAATTTCGTAACTGCCATTCTTCTCAACCTGCTCGAATATCCACTTGATTTTATCAACAAACAGCATTGATTCTTCAGGCAAGTATTGGCTTCCTTGAGAATTCAAATCTTTCGTTGCATTCTTCACTGAGATACCGTGGCTGGATGTGATATATTCACCGCCCACCAAATCCAATTTGTAAGCTAAAAATGACGCCATCCATATAGCTGTCGTTGCTCTGTTCTTTGGCACAAGTGTTTTTATTCCGTGAGCAGCCTGAATTCTCGCAATCAATTCCAAAAACTCTTTCGAGTTGTATCTGACTTCACTCCCTGCAAATTTTATAAGTTCTGCATCTTTGTTCAGTTCACAAGCAACGAGCGCCTTGGCCTCTGTCGCAAGCATTATGCCTATCATATTAATAGGAAATCTTGTATCGTGAGGATAGAGAATATTCTGGGGACCTCTGATTCCGGCTGTAGAAACTTCCGCCTCTTTTGCATAAGAAGACAACCAGTCTTTCAGATTCAACCCCTCAGGGTTTGACACAGCATCATATGGCGCAAGATGTTCTTTTTTCAAAACAAATACAAACTCGCTTTTGTTATCCAAATCAACAAGTTTGTTGTCCTTTATGTACTGAGGAGTCTTTGAATTCACCGCTTCAAAAAGTTCTTTTTCTAATTCGCAAGATGCAATTTTATTGTATGCCATAAGACCAAGCCCCTAACTACTTATTAAATACTAATTAATATAGTGATTTTATAATAATATCGCACATCATGCAAATACCCATGTGGGTTTTACTTGCCCAATGATAATGTTATTTATGTAAAAACCTCGTTGTCATCCCGCTTGTTTGCGCTTGTTTACGAAGTGAGCGAGTACCACCACCCACTGTCATTCCGCACTTGTAACGGGCTTGAGTCGTAGGCGACACAGAAGCCGTACGAATCAGGATACCCGAACGGGTGCATCTGACCAACTGATCTCGTAAGTTTCAAGCTTTCAAACCAAAACTGTTTTTGCGGACAACTTTAATTGTTGCTGTGAATGTGTTCTGTTACTTTTCTTTCTTTTACCTCGCAACAAAAGAAAGAAAAGTAACCAAAAGAAAGGTCACTATTAACTAATCATGTTGTTGGGTTAAAACCCAACCTACTTTAAAGCTTGATATTTTTCCGTGACGCCATTTTTCTCAAAATCAAAGAGTTTGGAAAAAGAAGGCAAATCCTGCGTATCCATTCGAAAAGATAATGGTTTTAAGTGCCAATTTTACCGGTCAAGCTCGGATAAAATTGGCACTTAAAACCAAACTTTTCTAGGCGACCACAATAGGGGGAAAATTCCCCCTATAACCCCCTTTTGTGAAAAAGTCATTGCTTCGCAATTTGCATAAATAACATTATCAGTTTTTATAGAGTGGAACATTTTTATTCATAATAAATGTGACTTCTTCACCGGCAAAGATGGTTCTTTGTGTCCCAAATTTTCTGATACTCGTGGGCACATATTGCAAATAGCCCTTTGGCATACCTGATGTATAGTGAGGCATCCTTGTATAGTACTCCGCTTCGGCAAGGTCTCCGCCGACCATTGTCTTCCCTCGCCAATAAACATAGGCATCCAAATTATAATCTGTCCCTGACGGTGTTCTCAACTGAAGTATTCTTATTTTCATTGAGGCATTCACACCTTCGACAGCTTCTGTTACATCTTCTATTAGCCCAATATAGATTGAATTTTTTGGAATGATATTCGTTTCACCGATATAAACATCCGCCGGGTTTAGAAAATATACATAGTCGCCCGCTTTTGAAGTTGCAGTGCAAATTTCTCTAACACTTACAGCTTTTAAGAAAGAGCCTTTTGCAAGCGAAATAGCTTGATAGCCGCGAAGCTGTGTTTCAGACGCAACAATCGTTTGAATACAAAAAATTACCAGAAATACGGAAAAAATCTTTAATAAATTCTTTATCATAACTTCATTTTAATTAATTTTGTGGATTTTTCAATGCGTTTTTACTAAAATTAGAACAATTAGAGTATATAGAGGTTAAGACTTAGGATGTTGGATATTAAATTAGTCAGGGAAAACCCGGATAAAATTAATGAACTTTTAAAAAGAAGAAATCCTGAGCTTTCAATAGATAAAGTTCTTGAAATTGACGTTGAGAGAAGAAAGACTCAAACCGAGGCTGATGAATTGCGCTCTTTGAGAAAAAATGAATCTCAAAAAATCGGCGAACTTAAAAAACAAGGACAAAATACTGACAAAGTGCAGGAAGAAGTCCGTGTAATCGGTGAAAAAATAAAAGTTCTTGAGGAAAAAGAGACAGAGCTTGATACTAAACAAAGAGATTTGCTTTTAAATATCCCTAATACACCATGTGAGACAGCTCCTATTGGCAATAGCGAAGAAGCTAACGTTGTTAAAAAAACTGTAGGAGAAATTGTTAAACCGGCATTCGGACAGAAACCTCACTGGGATTTGGCTGTAGAAAAAAATCTTGTGGACTTTGAACGTGGTGTAAAAATATCTCAATCCCGATTCTCAATATACAGAGGCAAAGGCGCAGCTTTAGAAAGAGCTATTATTAACTTTTTCCTTGACTTGCATACAAACGAGCACGGCTATGAAGAGATTATGCCTCCTGTGCTGGTGAATTCTGCTGCTATGACAGGAACAGGACAGCTTCCAAAATTTGCAGAAGATATGTATAAGTGCGTGGATGAGGATTTATATTTGATTCCGACGGCTGAAGTGCCTGTTACAAATATCTATTTCGATGAAATTTTAAATGAAGACGATTTGCCAAAATGTATGACGGCTTACACACCTTGTTTTAGACGTGAAGCCGGTTCTGCCGGTAAAGACACAAGAGGATTGATTCGCCAGCATCAGTTTAATAAGGTTGAGTTGGTTAAATTGACTACGCCTGAGCAGGCTGAAGAAGAACACGAAAAACTCACAAGAGATGCTGAAAAAACTCTTGAACTGTTGGAACTTCCGTTCAGACGTATCGAACTCTGTACGGCAGATATGGGATTTTCTGCACAAAAATGTTACGACATAGAGGTTTGGATGCCTTCATATGATGCTTATAAAGAAATTTCAAGCTGTTCAGTGTTTGGTGATTTTCAGGCAAGACGTGCCGGACTTCGCTATAGAAATAAAGCAACAGGAAAAACAAACTACTGCTGGACAATGAACGGTTCAGGACTGGCTGTCGGCAGAACGTTTGCGGCGATAATCGAGAACTTCCAACAAGAAGACGGAACAATAGTTATACCTAAAGTTCTTCACAAGTATACAGGCTTTGAAAGAATCTAGTATGAAGGGCTGTTTTATTACGTTTGAAGGGGCGGATGGCTGTGGTAAAACGACACAGCTTGAGTTGGCTGCAAAATATTTGAAAGATAAAGGGTTTGATGTCCTGACTACCAGAGAGCCCGGAGGAGCGAAACTCGGGGTGGAACTTAGGAAAATCCTTCTTCATCACGATGGTT
>JAVBRY010000062.1:0-11446 GCA_031547505.1 Candidatus Gastranaerophilaceae bacterium
ATGGGGTTCAATGGGACACTGAATTCAAATTATACAAAAAAGATGGTTTGAATACTTATGAAATCAAAAAAATAGCAGAAAGGTATAACTCATTTCAGACGGAAATAGTTCCTACAATCGAATTTTTCAATGATGGTTTTAGGATAAAAATTAACAACCAACAAATGTCACACCGCGATGGTGATCCGATACCTTATGCTCAGCTAAAAGTATTAGTTGAAGTAAACGGACCCTCCTTTTGGTGGGATAATGGTTTGTATACACCGCCAAAAGGAACAAAGGTTAAGTTTAAATAGTATAATAAATCAGGATTCATTATGAAAAGAAAATGGTTTGACAAAAAAGTTTTAATTTTAGGCTTCTCAAAAAGCGGGATAGCCGCAGCAAAGTACCTTAACTCCAAGGGTGCGGACTGCTTTATAACCGAAAAAAAACCTGAGTCTGAGAATGATTTAGCACTTATTGAAGAAGTTAGAGACCTTGGTATAAAGGTTGAATTCGACGACCACAGCGAAGAATTTATAAATGACTCTTATATCGCAATAACAAGCCCGGGAATTCCTTATACTGCACCGATTTTTTCAATTCTAAAAGAGAAAAATATCCCTGTGATTAGCGAAATCGAACTCGCTTACCTTGAATCGGCACAGCCATTCATAGCTATAACAGGCACAAACGGCAAAACCACCACGACAATGCTGACATCTTTTATTTTAAATAAAGAACTGACAGCACCTGAGTGCGGTAATATTGGCGTTCCGCCGTGTGATTTACTTGAAGAGAAAAAAGATTATTATGTGTGTGAAGTCAGTTCGTTTCAGATTGACTCAAGTCCGAGCTTCAAACCCCAAATCGCTGTGTGGATGAACTTTACACCCGACCATGTTGATTGGCACGGAAGTTTAGAAAATTATTTCAACTCAAAAACAAAACTCTTTCTGCCTCCGGGCGAACCTGTTTTCGCGGTCTTCAGTGCATTAGATGAAAAAGTTTATGAGTTTGGGAGAAATTACAAGAACGAAAAATTCTTCTTCGGAAAAGAGCTTGAACAAAATTGCGCCTATATTAAAGATGATGCAATTTATTTCAAAAGAAATACTGAAGAAAAAATCATAGACTTAAAAGACGTGCCATTGGTCGGAAACCACAACTACCAGAACGTTATGGTGTCGGTTATAATCGCAAAAATTGTCGGCATCAGCAATGAAAATATCGAAACCGCAATAAAAGAGTTCAAAGCACCCGAACACAGATGCGAGTTTGTTGCGACTGTTCAGGGTAAAGATGTCTACAACGATTCAAAAGCAACAAACCCTGAAGCTTCGATATTCGCCTTGAAATCTTTTGAAGGCAAAACGCTGACACTGATTGCCGGCGGCAGAGACAAAAATACAGACCTGACTGAATTTTGTGAAGTTTTAAAAAAGCACGTAAACAATGTTGTGCTTCTTGGTGAAGCGAAAGAAAGATTTGAATCCGAGCTTAGAAAAAGCGGATATGGTAATATAGTTATAGCAGACGATTTTCAAAATGCGATAGACAAAGCATTTGAGCTCGAAAATCAGGTGATTCTGCTCTCGCCGGCATGTGCAAGTTTTGATATGTTCAGCGGATTTGAAGAGCGGGGAAGAGTTTTTAAAGAATATGCCTTATCCAAGAAATAACAAAAGACGAAATCTAAGACAGCGGACATCGAAAAGGTACGCGCTGCCTGACGATGTAGTGCTCTCACCGCCTGATTCGACACTTATGGTTGTAGTTGCGTTTTTGGTTGTTATCG
Organism: Candidatus Gastranaerophilaceae bacterium; assembly: GCA_031547505.1. Lineage (GTDB taxonomy): Bacteria > Cyanobacteriota > Vampirovibrionia > Gastranaerophilales > Gastranaerophilaceae > JAVBRY01. The sequence goes on from JAVBRY010000062.1 coordinate 1,781, forward strand.
GCTTGATGGCAATTTTCAGCGCAGGTGCACCGAAGTGTATTGATGAAGGTGTTAACCCTGCTTCTTTTGCGATAAGACAGTTCATATATATGATTGTCGGGTTTTTTGGGCTTAGGTATTTTATGAACTTTGACTACATGAAACTCAAGGACTGGGCGATTCCTTTCGCATGGTTCGTTATCATAATGCTTATCCTCGTTGACTTTACACCATTGGGTGTTGTCGTGAACGGAGCGAAGCGGTGGATTATGATTGGACCTATACAGTTTCAGCCTTCAGAGATGGCGAAGTTGGCTGTCATTATGCTTTTGGCTAATGCATTCCATCGTGATAACAAGTTTTTTGTTACTACAAAATTTAAATGGTACTACCTGCCCATTTTAGCAATGATTTTCCTTGTTTTTAAACAGCCAAACCTCAGTATGGTAATGCTTTTGACAATAATTTCAACAATAATGTATTTGAGTGTCAGCGGCTCGATAAAGAAGATGATTACAGCAATAGTCGCTTTCGTTGTTACAGCTACTGCCGGGTTTATGCTCTTTGGCGAAAAACTCCTGCACGGGTATCAAATGAGCCGTATCACAATATGGCTGAACCCTGAATCCGACCCCTATGGCGCAGGATACAATATTATTCAATCACTTCTTGCTTTTGCGGCAGGAGGATTTTGGGGTGTAGGATACGGCAACTCAAAACAAAAACTGGCGTGGCTTCCTGAAGGGCATACGGATTTTATCTTTGCTGTTATCGCCGAAGAACTCGGATTCTTGGGGTGTATACTTATTATAGGTCTGTTCTGGACATTCATTCAAAGGGGAATAATCATCTCCTCACGTGCAAGCGATATGTACGGCAAGCTCTTGTCTATCGGTATAACGCTCGGAATAGGTGTTCAGGCATTTATGAATATGTCTGTATCCAGCTCTCTGATACCGGCAACAGGTGTCCCGCTGCCGTTTATAAGCTATGGCGGAACGTCTTTGATTGTGTCTATGTGTATGGTTGGCATACTTTTGAATATTTCAAAGAAAAGAATTAAAAGGATAAGAGCGTATGAGCGGCAAGAATAAAAAAGTTATTTTTGTGACAGGCGGCGGAACTGGTGGCCATATTTATCCTGCGCTTGCGATTGCAAAAGCCCTTAGAGATAAGGGCTGTGAGATTTTCTATGTCGGAAACCCGAAGAACCTCGAAAAAGAGATTTTCACAAAAGAAGGATTCCCATTCTTAAATGTAGATATTTCAGGAATGCCGAGAAAAGCTGGATTCAGTATCCTGGGCTGGGGCTTAAAACTCATCTTCTCCATAATAAAATCAATACACTATATCCTAAAATACAAACCCGATGCCGTCTTTGGCACAGGCGGATATGTAAGCGCTCCGGCATTGTTTGCTTCGATAGTTACTAACACACCTTTTGCAATCCACGACTGCGATTCAGTTCCGGGGGTAGTTTCAAAAACCGTTGCACCTTATGCAAAATTCGTCTCAGTAGCTTTTGAATCTTCAAAAGAATATTTAAAAACTAAAAACATAATCTTGAACGGAAATCCGATACGCACTGAATTTTCGACTTATAACAAACAATCGGCACGTGAGAAAATCGGTGTTCAAGACAAATTAACAATTCTCGTTATGGGCGGCTCTCAAGGTGCAAAGACTCTTAATAATGCTCTTGTACATTCATTGCCAGAACTTTTCTGCGACGCCAACCCGGATGCAAAATTCGATGTTCAGATAATTCACCAGACAGGCAAAAAGAATTTTGATGAAACTATAGCAGAGCTTGAAAAAAACTACCCTGGCTATAAAAATAATAAAAATTATATTGTTCAGCCTTATTTTGATGAGATGTATCTGCCCCTTATCGCATCGGATATAGTTGTTTCTAGAGCAGGTTCTTTGAGTATCTCAGAAATTTGTGCGGCAGGCACAGCCTCGATTCTCGTGCCGTTCCCTTATGCAGCGGCTGACCACCAGAGAAAAAATGCAAAAGAGATGGAACGTAAAAAAGCTTCTCTCTACCTTGAAGATGCTGACTGCAATGCAGAAAACCTCTTTAATCATTTAAAAAAATTAATCGAAAACACTCAAGAACTTGAGCAGTTACAAAATTCTGCAAAGGCTTGTGCTAAACTTAATGCTACTGAAAATATTTGCAATGAACTGCTTCAAATTCACTAATATAGTAGTGAAAGAAAAGGAATAAACGTGATACAAAATCCAAGTTTAAATATATATTATATGATTAGAAACGGCAGAATGCACAATTTGCCGAAGAAAAAAATAAATAACTATAAACTTGTACTGAAGCCAAAAGCAAAGCCATTTCAGGATTCTATTCCTGCGCCTGAGATTTCTATGGCGGTAAAAGGTGAAAAGACAATAGATTTAATAAAGCAAAAATTAATAAATAAAATAAACGAAGCCATAAGGGGTAAAAAGAAAAATAAGATAAATTTATTTAAAGATACTGATTTGTTTATAGTTTCGAAAAATGGCGAAATGAAAGATTTATCTGTAAGCAAAAGGGCAGAACTAATCGAAAAAGCTGCAGAAAAAGATGCACGAGAAAAAGGTAAGTTTAAAACTATTTTAAAGAACATGCAAGAAGAGATACAGAAAACATTAAATGACAAATTAAGGAAAAATAAACAAAATAAAAAATAACAAAAAAGCGGACATTGTCCGCTTTTTTAAACTCTTTAAAGATCGAAAAACTATTTTGGCTCCTGTGGAGTTTCTTTGAAACTCTTACGTCGCTATCGACCGGTTTGGCTCTTCGGCGCTGACCTTCGTCAGCTTCTCCGAGCCGCCACACACGGCTTACGCTTTCTTCTCGTATCTCTTTTTGAATCTTTCTACACGTCCTTCGCTGTCCATAATTTTTTGTGTTCCTGTGAAGAACGGGTGGCAGTTGTTGCAGATTTCAACGGTGATGTCGTCTGTAACCGATCCTGTTTCGATTTCGTTTCCACAAACGCATTTGATTTTCAATTTTTTGTATTCAGGATGTATGTCTTTTTTCATTTCTTTTAATTTCCTTCTTGCCCTTTTTAGTATTCATTACCACTATTCTATTTCGCTCAAAAATTATTATCAAGTTTTTTTATGATAATATTAAAAAGAGTTACGGGCATTGCCTGTAAGGAGCATATTAAAATTTATATAACTGTCATTCCGGGCTTGACCCGGAATCTGAACCCACTTAGGATCTCACTTTTTACTCTGGCATTCAGAAAAAAGCAAACACTCCAAAATCATCAGATCCCGAATCAAGTTCGGGATGACGGAAAGGCATAAGGAAACATAAACATGAAAATGTCACAGTTGTTTGTACAAACATTAAGAGAATTCCCTTCGGACGCCGAAGTGATGAGCCATAAATTGCTTGTCAGAGCGGGGTTTATAAGAAAACTCGCAAGCGGAATTTATAACTATCTGCCTTTAATGTGGCGGGTTTTAAGAAAAGTCGAAACCATCGTAAGAGAAGAAATGGATGGTGCAGGTGCTCAGGAGCTCCTTATGCCGTTCGTTCAACCTGAAGAACTCTGGAGAGAATCAGGCAGATGGGATGTCTACGGCAAAGAACTTATGCGCCTGAAAGACAGACACGACAGAGGAATGTGCCTAGGACCGACACACGAAGAGGTCATCACATTCATCGCAAGAGAAGGAATAAAATCCTACAAACAGCTCCCTGTGAACTTATACCAGATTCAATCAAAATTCAGAGACGAAATCCGCCCGAGATTCGGACTTTTAAGAGGGCGTGAATTCATCATGAAAGACGCATATAGCTTCGACTCAACCCAGGAAGGTCTGGAAAAAGTCTACAAAGTTATGGCTGACGCATATACAAGAGTGTTCGACAGATGCGGACTTGAAACAAAATCCGTGCAGTCCGACTCCGGCGCAATCGGCGGTGCGGTTTCTCACGAATATATGGTTTTAATCGATGACACTGAGAACAACGCTGGCGAGGACAATGTTTTCTTCTGCAAAAAGTGTGACTACGCAGCAAACTCAAACCACGCAACATCTATCCTGCCTGAAGCAGTTTTAGACGGCGGGTTCTCTGAATGCAAACTCACAGACACGCCTAATACATTTACGGTTGAAGAGGTTGCAGGATTCTTGAATGTTCCGACGACAGTGATTTGTAAGTCCATGATTTATATTGTGGATAAAAAACCTGTAATGGCATTGATCAGAGGAGACAAGCAGTTTGAAGAAACAAAAGTAATGAACGCATTGATTGCAAACGGTTTTGGCTCAATAAACGAAATCAGAAGTGCAGCCCCTGCTGAACTTGAAGAAATTTTCGGCGCAGGCAAAGGATTCATCGGACCTAAAAACCTGTGTCATTCTGAGCATAGCGAAGAATCCCCGGCAAAGCCGGTCAAGATTGAGGTAATAGCTGACCTCACAACTAAGGAAATGAAAAATTTCGTCATCGGCGGAAATGAAAACGACAAACACTATGTTGGTGTAAACTGGGGTGCAGATGTGCCCGAACCTAAATTTGCAGACATCAGACTGGCCGAAGCGGAAAAGGGCGAACTTTGCCCTGTTTGTAACGAACCTTTGTATTTAACAAAAGGGATTGAAGTCGGAAACATATTCCAGCTCGGTACAAAATATTCCGAAAAAATGAACGCTGTTTTCACAGATGAAGAAGGCAAAGAAAGACCTTTCATTATGGGCTGCTACGGCATAGGTATCTCAAGAACAGCATCTGCTGCGGTTGAACGCCACCATGACGAATGGGGTATCAAATGGCCGATAGCCATTGCGCCTTATCATGCAATCGTTGTTCCTGTAAACGTCAGCGACGGAAAACAATCACAAATCGCAAACGAAATATACTCCAAACTCCTCGCCAAAGGTGTCGAAGTCGTAATCGACGACAGAGACGAAAGAGCGGGCGTGAAGTTCAAAGACGCCGACTTAATCGGATTCCCGTTCAGAATCACGGCAGGGAAAACCGTTGACGAAGGGCTTGTAGAATTCAAGACCCGTGAAACAGGCGAAGTCGAAAAGATTTCACCCGATGAAGCGGTCGAGAAGGTTTTCAAAGCGTTGGGTAAGTAATCTGGCGATTAATCTTCAAATTTATAAGGTGCTTTTAGCCCCGCATTTTCGCATTCTTTATTCACTATCTGTTTAAATGCCTTATTGTAAACTCTGAAATTATTACCGTACTCTTTTTCCATAGAATTTAGAGCATTTTCTTTGGTTTTTTCTTTGTTAGCGTCCAAGAACATTTTTGTAAACGGATTGTCCTTATCGCCATTCATTACAGTATGGCCTATTCCGATAAATAGCTCGTCCCGTTGTTCTTCGCTTAGTTTTTCAATTCCATCTATATCATCCAAATTTATTCTGGCTAATTTATCACTTGTAAATGAAATTCTTGCATCATATTGATATTCAGGTGCTTTCAAGAATTCGAGTCGCTTTTTTATATCACCGATTTCCGCTTCAGCCTTATCAATATTTGCTTGAGTTTCATCAACTTTATCCTGTTTGACAGGTTTGTTCGGGTTAATAAACTTATCTAATTTTTCAGAAGTTATTTTGCCTTCACCAATCATTTTTTCCAAATCTTCATAGGAGGGAATGTTCATTTCTGACAAATCTTTTTTGCCTTCTGCTGCTTCTTTCATTTGCTCAACAAGTTTTTCATACGCCTGCTTGTCGTGTTTGGAAAATTCACAATCATCAATAGCGCCATCTCTGACTCCATCGCATTCATCTCTGTAGTTTTTATTATCAAATAAACTTAGTATTGATGTACGAACATATTCTCCCGGTTCCATACGGCTAAAGCTTGTATTATTATTCATGCTTGATCTATACATAGAAAAATCAATTAAAAAAAAGTTGCCTGACATAATATTCCCCTCGTTCCCCAATCATCTCTATAATTTATATATATTTTTAAAGTATTTTGAGTGAGAAAAATTGTCAGGCAACAAAAATTTGCATTTGTTTCGTTACATTTATTAACAGCACAAATTTCAGTCGGTTATTGTTGCGGGCTTACTAATCTACAGGCTGTCATCCCGAACTTGTTTGCGGCGCCGACCCAATCGCGGGATCTGAACCCGCTTTGGGTTTTATTTTTTACTCTGAAATACAGAAATAATGCAACATACCAAAATCATCAGATGCTGAATCAAGTTCAGCATGACGATGAGGTGTGGCTTTTCGCGATGACAGAATAAACTTAATTCAACTTCTTCATTGTCGGGAAGGCGATAACATCACGAATTGTGGATGAATCCGTAAGAAGCATTACCACACGGTCAATGCCGATACCCATACCACCTGCAGGCGGCATACCGTATTCAAGTGCCGTTATAAAATCTTCATCAATATCACAAGCTTCTTCATCCCCTTCAGCTTTGGCTTTTGCCTGCGCTTCAAAACGTGTTCTCTGATCAATCGGGTCGGTCAATTCAGAGAATGCATTAGAGATTTCCCATCCATTAACACGGGTTTCGAACCTTTCAGTCAGACGAGGATTGTCTCTGTGAACTTTCGCAAGCGGTGATATGTCGCGTGGGTAGTCGATGATGTGAGTTGGCTGAATCAGCTTCGGCTCAACTCTTTCTTCAAACACAAGGTCAAGCACCTGTCCCCAGTTACTGCACTCGTCAGCATCTATGCCGATTTCGTGTGCTTTTTCTTTCGCTTCTTCAACGGAGAAAATCTGGTCAAAGTCAACGCCGGTATATTCTTTAATGGCTCCAAGCATGGTTTTTCTGTCCCACGGCGGCGTCAAATCTATTTCTTTACCTTGATAAGTGATTTTCATCGTGCCAAGAACATCTTGAGCAACAGATGAAACCATATTTTCAATCAACGCCATCATTTCGTTGTAATCCACATACGCCTGATAAAGCTCAACCATCGTGAATTCAGGGTTGTGGCGTGTGTCGATGCCTTCATTTCTGAAGTTTCTGTTCATTTCGAATATTTTTTCACACAAACCGCCGACCATAAGCCTTTTCAAATGAAGCTCAGGCGCTATACGAAGGGTCATCTCCATATCAAGAGCGTTGTGGTGAGTGGTGAAAGGTCTTGCTGCTGCACCGCCTGCTTGAGTGTGAAGCATCGGTGTCTCAACTTCAAGGAAGCCCAACCCTGTCAAATATTCTCTGATTTTTTGAATAATCAAACTTCTTTTTCGAAACGTATCACGAACGTCATCGTTCATAATCATATCCACATATCTTTGGCGATAACGTGTCTCAACGTCAGTCAATCCATGGAATTTCTCAGGAAGCGGAAGAAGAGCTTTTGAAAGCAGTTTGTAATCCGTAGCTTTGATACTCAATTCACCCCTTGGCGTTCTTCTGATTGTCCCGTAAACACCGATAATATCGCCGATATCAACGAGTTTAAGATTTTTAATTTTTTCTTCAGGTATATTTTCTTTGTGGCAAAAAATTTGGATTTTGCCTGAATCATCCATCAAATCAATAAACATGCCTGTGTTTCTCATCGCCATGATACGGCCGGCAACCGCATATTTATCTTCAGTTTCCTGACCGTTCTCAAGATGAGCATATTTTTCCTGCAAACATTTTGCATTTACATTTTTGTCGAACGAATACGGATACGGATTGATTCCTTTATCCGCCAAATCAGCGAGCTTTTGGATTCTCGTGTTTCTGATTGTGCTTATCGCACTTTGCGAGTGTTCTTGTTGTTCATTTGATGAATTAGTTTCTTGCATTCTCAATCCCTCGTTTATTCTTAATTGATTTTATTTTAGCACTAACAAAAATAATTGATAATGCTTTTAATCCTTACTGCTAAGAATAATACGTCATTGCGCGGAGAGTCGAAGACTCGACAAGGCAATCCAGAAAATAACATTAATTAGGATTATTATTTTTATACTTACATTCTCTAATTATCGTAACTGCCTGGATTGCCGCACTCCCGTTGGTCGTTCGCAATGACGAAATAATTATTATGTTATCATTTAAAAATGAACATAAAAATTATTGCCGTAGGCAAAATAAAAGAAAACTATTCAAAAGACGCAATCGACGAATATATAAAGCGTCTTGGCGCATATTGCAGCCTGTCGCTTGTTGAAATCCCGGCTCAAGAGATAAAGGACGAGTCTTTGAGTGAAAAGTATAAAGACGCAGAAGCAGAAAAAATCCTCCAGAATATAAAACCGAATTCTTATGTAATAACACTTGAAATACAAGGTAAAAGTCTTTCATCGGAAGAATTTGCAGATAAAATAAAAGAGATAGCTAACGAAGGATTCAACGAAATTATTTTTATAATAGGCGGAGCAAACGGACTCGCCAAAAGTATTTCAGATAAGTCAGACTTCAAATTGAGTTTCTCAAAAATGACCTTTACTCACCAAATGATAAGAATCCTGCTGTATGAGCAGATATATAGGGCATTCAAAATAAACAACAACGAATCCTATCATAGATAAAGTCGCCTCAAGGGAAATCGCCTTGAGGAAATTTATCTTAAGGAAACTCATCTTAAAAAAATTTAATATAATAGCAAAAATTTTTCTTCTGTGTTTTATAATCAATACAGTCTAGTGGTAATTATATGTGCGTATCAAAAGTAAATTTTCATGGTCTTACAAAGGCAGACAAAAAAGACGAAAAGTCCAAACACTCTTTGGGCTGGGTCAAGTATGCTCTGCCGATGAAACTCGCCATGATTCCTGTAGGAGCTCCGCCTACAGCGATAAACCCTGAAAATGATATTTTTATTAAAGCTCCGATTGAAACCGAATACACGCCACCTGCTCCGGATGTAAAAAAATATGACCAGATGATTCTTGCCGGAGAAATGGGACTGGATTTGACGCCTAACTACATCAGAGCGGTTTTAAGAGATAGAGTAATTACACTCGACCCCGGGCATGGTGGTAACTTGCCAAGAGGAACTCATGACTCAGAATCAGGAACACTCTTCAAAGATCCTTTGACGAAAGTTACTTATTACGAAAAAGATGCGGTTCTCAGCATAGCTCAAAAAACAAGAGACTATCTTGAAAAATTCGGTGCAAATGTTGTCATGACACGTGACAGTGATGTTTTTGTAGAATTACATGACCGCTCAAGAATAGCCCGTGAAAATAACTCGGATGTATTTATTCCAATCCATATTGATAACAACGATGCTAAATATCTTCAAGGATACACTGTCTATGAATACCAACCTGTAGTTAGAGAAAAGGATGGAGAAACGAAACTCAGAAAGATTAATAACCCGAAAGATAATGATTTGCTGGTTAGAATAATGGATGAATCTTTGGCGCAAACCGGTGAATTCGGGGGTATAGGTATCAGATTTGATGATTTTAAAGTTTTAAGAGAAGCTGATAGAACGAACATAGATGATATTGGTAAACTTATTACGGTTTCTACCAAAAAACAAAAATATAATGAAACAAAAATTCCGGCAACGGCATACCTTGAACTGGGATTTTTCTCAAACCTTACTGAAGCAAGGCGTTTGATTATGCCTGAATATCAAGATCAACTGGCAAAATCAATCGCAAAAGGAATAATCACATATTTTGCTGCAATAGCACCACCTATGAACCCTGACGATTTTATTGAGCTTCAAAGAATAGAACCTAAAAATCCGGGTAAATTATTA
>JAVBRY010000192.1:0-3208 GCA_031547505.1 Candidatus Gastranaerophilaceae bacterium
AGCAACAAATTTTTCATGATCGGAGCTTACAAAATATTCACAGTACCCACGCCATGCGGACACAGATTTATTAACATCGTCAGTTATGTATTGAGAAAAATAAACTGCCGGATTTATGAAGGCATCTATAGGATGGTACTCTGTCAAATAATCCATTAAAAACGGATAATGTGTGCACCCGAGGATAATTTTTTGAGGATTAAAGTCCATCATAGGATTCATATATTTTTCAATAAGTTCACTTGCACCTTGGTCAAGCTTTCTGTGTTCTGCGATCGAAACCCATTCAGGGCAGGCTATTTCAAGTGTTTCTATATTAGGGTTATATTGTTTTAGCGCTTTTGAATAGGCTTGAGATTCTATTGTTGCAGAAGTTCCTAATATACCGACACGAGTCAGTTTCATATCTGCAAGAATAGCCTTTACTGACGTTTGGATGATTGGATACAGCTTGAATTGGTATGAATCTTTCATTTCATCATAAAGCAAGGCTGAAGTAGTATTACATGCCATAACAACAGCTTTTACGTTCTTTTTCGCAAAGAAGTCAAAAATACTTTTGAGTATGGGTCTAAGTTCTTCTTTTGATTTGTCCCCGTATGGCAAATTTTTTGTGTCGCCGAAATAAAGATATTGTTCATTTGGGCAAAGTTCAAGAAGTCTTTTGAGGACAGTTAATCCTCCTATTCCGGAGTCAAATATTCCTATTGGTGAGTTTGGTTGCATTTTTCCACTATCCAAATTATTTTTTAACGTATTTCATTATGCCATCTGCGATAGCTTCGGCAGTTTTCTTTTTCCTAGCTTCTGTTAGCAGCTCACAACGTTCTTGATCGTTTGAAATAAATCCTATCTCTACAAGGATTGATGGAGCTATACTATTATTGATAACATAAAACTTTGACTTAAACAATCCTCTATCCGGAGTCTTTATTGCGCAGGCGAGCTGTCTGTGCACCGCTTGGGCAAAATCATATGAACCATCCGTATAGTAGTGAGTTTCGACTCCGCTTGCTTCTGATTTTACGCTGGAGTTAACGTGTACACTGACAAACAGATCGGCTTTTCTTTGATCAGTGAATATTACCCTGTCCTGCAGTGATACGAAATCATCCGTGCGGCGAGTCATTTCAACATTGTAGCCTTTATTGGTTAAAATATTAGCAATTTTTTTTGCAACATCGAGGTTTATATCTTTTTCGTAGATACATTCTCTGGTGGCTCCGACATCAGATCCGCCGTGACCTGCGTCTATGACTATGGTTTTTATGTTGGTATTTCGTTTGAATATCGGGCCTGATGGCTTGATTTCGGTTTCTTTGGGTGATGTAACAATGAGTTGAAGTTCTCTATTATCAAAACTTTCGTTATATTCAACAAAGTCAGTGTTTTTCAGCGGAAGTGTAAGTTTTGTTCCGACTTGATTGATTTTTTCAGCTTTTAATTGCGAAAGTTTGTCTGACTGTAAAACCTGTTTGAAGGCTTCTTGATTGAATCCTGTGATGTTATAGAGCATGAGCTCGAGTCTGTTGTTGTATCTTTTTATTGAATGTATGGGAGGGGCGCTGAGCCCTGTCTGAAAAATATCAACCTGATCGCTTTGTTTTTTGGCTACGAAGTTGCCCATTGAAGTACACTGATCATATAGTTTTATCCCCAGTATTCTATCATCATTGGCGAGGAAGATACTTTGTCCGTCGAAGGAATAAATAGGTCTGAATTTTGACACATCCTCGGTTGTTATGACAACTCTGGCTTTGGTTGGTTCAAACTGTCCGATTTTAATGGTTTCTTTTTCTGAGAGAACAAATTCTTTGTTCCTCAAATCAGGGTCTACATAGGTATTTGGCATATCAAATACCAGACGGGTCGGGCTTGTTAAAATAATAGGATTTTCAATTGCAATCTGTCCCATGCCTCTAATAAGCGCATTCCCACGCTTTACATCAATTTGATTCACGTAGAATTTTGATTTGAGTTTGAATTTGCGTTCAACTCTTGATGTTTGTGCAGTTTCAGGCTGTTTAAATGCTCCGTCTATTTTTGAAATTGTTTCGTTGTTAGGTCGAACGTAGCTTGGAGCTGCGGGTTCTTCTGTCGTCTTGGCGTCTTTAGGGTCTTCTGAGAAGGATGTATATTCGTAATAATCATCGCTAGAAGATTTTTGTTCTCTATAAATATTGGTCATAAAGTCTTGTTTTGCGAATTCATTTTTATAAGAAAAAACAAAACTATTGCCGATTTTTAAGAGTTTTATTTTATTGAGATCAAAGCTGCTGTTTGTGTAGACAACCACTCTGACCGTGTTTGGGTCGGTAGAAAACTGGGATACTTTGACCTGCCGGATTAAGCTGTTTTTGAAACTCCAGCTTGTATTTGGTCGAGTCAGTATGGCATTTTCTATGTCAAAATAGACTCTGTCCGGGTTTGATAATTTTACCAATTTTAAACTGGTCTCAGATGGCAAGGTAGTTAGAGAGCCTATGAAAATCATATTGTCGGAGTTATCAAAAGTAACCGAATTGATTTTTACCGCCTCCGCCGCAAAAACTCCTCCGCTGAATATGTTCAGTGCCAGTATAAAAAGGATTATTAACAATCTTTTGAACATGGTTATATAATACAACATAAGCTTATTATCAGGCAAAAATTAACTAAAAAAATAATCTATTCCATGCTATTATTTAGTAAGGGGACGTAGTCCGGTTGTATGAATTTAAGGAAAAACTATGGCTGTAAAAAAGATATTGTCCTACGGAGAAGGGTCTTTAAGGGAAAAATCAAAAGAAGTTTCGAAAATTTCTAAAAAAATACAAATTCTTATTCAGGATTTGCTCGATACTTTGTATGCAAAAAACGGCGTCGGGCTGGCTGCTCCACAAATTGGAGAAAACTTAAGAATATTCGTAATTGATACTTCATCTGGGGATGAGCCGTTGAATCCGGTGGTTTTTATCAATCCCAAAATAATTAAAAAGTGCGGAGCCATTAACAGCTATGAGGGCTGTTTAAGCTTCCCTGAAGCTTATACAAATGTCAGAAGATATAAAGATGTCACGGTCAAGGCAATAGGTAAAAACGGAAAACCCTTCATAATGGAAGCTAAGGGCGGAGATTTGTTGGCACGCTGTATTCAGCACGAGTTTGATCACCTTGAAGGTGTTCTTTTTATTGACCACTGCAGGAACCGTTTTGAGGCAAACAAAGC
>JAVBRY010000091.1:0-6473 GCA_031547505.1 Candidatus Gastranaerophilaceae bacterium
GGTGTGTATGTTGTCGGCGGAATAGAGGCGGTTGTTTCACATTATTTATATGAAAACTTGCGATGTCCTTGTGTTCATGCGCCTGCGTTTTTGGATGTGACTATTTCAGATAATATTGTAGATCCTAAAGTTGCGGCAGAATATATTACTCCGACATTTTTACCATGTTTGCTTTTGGGGTTGAGGAATGCGCCTTTAATTACGAATATTCCAAATGAAAATTGGGGGAATTGTATTACATATAAAAATCTGCATTCTATCGTTATACCCCATAATTCCTTAGGCTGCAGCATTGTATTTGACGCGATAAAGCATAAAATACCTGTGTATGCGGTGAAAGAGAATTCGACCGTTTTGAATATTAATAAATATGCAATCGGCAAGCAAAATGATATAATAGAATTGAATTCTTATGAAGAATATGTAAACTTAATAAAAACGGAGATGTCTGATGAATAAAAAAGCTTTCACTATTGCAGAGATGTTGGTTGTATTATCGATTGTTGCTTTAATTGCAATTTTGATGATAACTACGCTTAGACCTTATATTGCGGAGAGTGTCTTATTAAAGCAGTATTACCGTGCATATACTATTCTTCATACGGCTGTTTATAACAACCTTGCTGATGTTATAGAGCATAATCAGGAAAGAAGGGAGATTGCAGATGCTAACAATGCTGCAGTTACCGGGACTTGGACTTTCCCTTCGACTCCAGCCGCCCTTTGCGAGGCTCTTGTTTCTAAGGATACAGGTTATATAAATACGATTTGGGCTAACTGTAGCAAGATAATACCTGCAGGTGCTGATATCGGTTCACTTGTTAAGGATAAAACATCTGATGAATTGAGGAGCATAGCGACTTTTAAAGCTACTAACGAAATGTATTTTTATATACAGCCAATTAAAATAGGAACTTCAGATTTTAATATTATATGGGTAGACATTAATGGAAATAAACCCCCAAATAGCACAACGCCTTTGAGCGAAAAAAAACCTGCTGATATAGTACCATTTTTAGTATCTGAGCGCGGCATTCTTGTTCCGGCAGGGATTCCTATATATGACAGCAGATATATGACTGCTACAGTGAGGTTCTCAGATCCGGAAGTAACTTTGGATTATGAAACAGTTCAGGAAACAGAAGCAAAAACTGCAGAAGAAATTCAGGAGATGATAGATAAAAATACTGAAGACGGAAAAACAAACCCCTCAGAGTGGGATGCTACTTTGAAAAATGCGCTAAAACCTGCAAAAAGAACATTTGCAGAAGCAAAGCTCAGAGCTTTTGGCTCAACATTCTATCCTCTTGATGATATGAGTGTTTCTGATCCGTTTAGTGTAAGCGGTGATATAAAATCAAAATCAGACAGCACGGTGACGGTTCATCCGTTCTGTCCTTCCAGGGGTTCATGGGAATATCCGTCTTGCAGTGTAAGGCTTACAAATCCTGATAACCGTATATTCAGAAATTTCCGTACCGAGTAATCAAATAAGTGCGGGATAAACTATCCAAATAAACTTTGATTATGATAAACTTAGTTTATTATGGTGTCTAACGTAATTACTGCTACGGTAGTTGGAATTGAGTCTTATAAAATTTCTGTTGAGGTTGACCTTGTATTGTCTATCCCTGCAACGGTTATTGTCGGGTTACCTGATACAGCAGTATCAGAAGCGAAAGAGCGTGTCCGCTCTGCCATAAAAAATTCAGGGTTTGAATTCCCGAACAAAAAAGTTGTTGTGAATCTTGCCCCTGCAGATATCAGAAAAGAAGGCACGAACTATGACTTGCCGATTGCGGTGGGTATTTTGGCTCAAGAGGGATTTATCAGTGATGAACTTATTAAGTCGACTGCTTTTATTGGCGAATTGTCTTTGGACGGCTCATTGAGATCTGTGAACGGAATTCTGCCTATTGTTGCGGGATTGAAGGATTTTGGCATAGAGCAGATTGTTGTACCGAAAGAAAATGCCAAGGAAGCTGCTCTTATACCGGGCATAAAAATCCTGGAGGCAGATTCACTTCTTGATGTGGTTGAACATTTTTCAAACAGCCCTGAGGCAAAGAAGAGGCTCGAAGTCTGTGAAGTTGATATAGCGGATTATTTGAATCAGTACACAACAACAAACTATACACACGATTTTAAAAACATAAAAGGACAGCACAAGGCAAAAAAAGCGTTGGAGATTGCAGCTGCAGGCGGGCATAATATCTTGATGATGGGACCTCCGGGTTCAGGCAAGACGCTTTTGTCCAAGACGTTTGCTTCGATTCTGCCTCCGTTGGAGCTTGAAGAGGCTATTGAATTAACGAAAATTTATAGTGTGAGCGGGCTTTTACAAAATAGTGACCCCCTTATCAATAAGCGGCCGTTTCGAACTGTTCACCACAGTGCTTCTGCGGTAGGGATAATCGGCGGCGGTTCAAATCCAAAACCCGGTGAAATCACACTTGCGCACAGAGGAGTTTTGTTTTTAGACGAGATTGTCGAATTTCCGAGAAACGTGCTTGAGGTTTTGAGGCAGCCGATTGAAGATGGTGAGGTTGTTATTTCACGTGCTCAGACAAGTGTCAGATATCCTGCTGATTTTATGCTGCTTGCGGCGATGAACCCTTGTCCTTGCGGGTATTTGGGTGATTCACAAAAACAATGTACCTGTAACGATTTTAATATTCAACGCTACCGTTCACGTCTTTCCGGGCCGCTTTTGGACAGGATAGATATTCAGATTGAAGTTCCCAGGCTGTCACCTGAAGAGCTTTTAAACAAGAATTTTAAGTCTGAAAGTTCGGATGAGATTAGAAAAAGGGTTATAAATGCCCGCAATATTCAGATCCAAAGATACAAGGATTATCCGATTTTAACAAACTCCGAATTGAACGCAGAGCTAATAAAAATTTTCTGTAAGCTGGATGAAAAGAGCGAAACGCTGTTAAAATCAGCCATTATGAAGTTTAATCTTTCAGGCCGGGCTTATGACAGGATTTTGAAGCTTGCAAGAACCATTGCAGATATTGAAAATTCTCCCGACATTGAGAGCTCTCATATTGCTCAGGCACTGCAGTATAGAAGTTTTATTATGCAGGAGCAGGCTTAAATCACTTACCGAAAATGGTAAATATACTTAAAATCACAGAACCTAAAGATGCAATCCAGTCCATAGTTTCTCCCTATTTTAAACCGAGGTCGCTGACAGAAGTCTTTCCGTATTTTGCAGAAAGATCATCAATGTGGTGAATCAGATACAAAATCGGATCCAAATCTCTTGCATTCAAATCCACAATCGCACCCCATTCGCTTCTTCCGTGGTGAGCAGCTATCATTTTGGCGACAGTCTTGAATCCTTGTGACATACAGGCTGAAAAACCCCACTGTGAGTGCGTGAGCCATTCATTTGAGAAGTCTTCATCATAGTCGATGAGACCGGTTTCTTTATCGATTTTGTATTCGAAAATCTTTCCAAAATCGTGCATGATACAAGCCGCATAAGCTAAATCAGGGTCAATTTTTTTGTGAAGCTTTGGCAATACTGCTTCTACGATGTCTAAACACTCCCAAGTATGCTGTACAAGACCGCCAAGGTAGTTGTGGTGCATGAGTCTCGCTGCAGGTGCAACTTTGAAGGCTTCTTCATGTTCAAAAAGCAAACCTGTTATGAATTTTTTGAGGTCTTCATCTTTAATTTTGTTTGCATAGTCAAGAACTTTAGCGAATATTTTGTCCGATTCTTCTTTGTCCAAGCCGAGTTTGGCTTCATGTACAAGTTCCATATTAGCAATTAGACAGTTATTATATTTTTCATTGTATGTCGCTGAAAGAATTTTCACTTGATTGCCGGAGCGAAAAATCTTGCTGTCTATGCGATTCAAAGTTTCTTCCCATAAAATACAATTCATAAGAGAATCATCATCGAGGTTTTTCAACTGCAGTTTACCCATTTTTGTACCTGCTTTTGTATCACCGATGGTGAAAATCACTACTTCATACAACTTGGAAAGATCTAACATATATATTCCTTTTCATTCTGACCTATTACTTGTTTTCTAATTCTACACTAAATCTTTAGATAGTTACAATATCTGCTTTTCAATATAGTCTCATCTTATTTGTCATGCTGAAGCATTATGTTATGCAGTAAGTGTTAATCTATAGTATTCAGCATCTTACCAGTTTTCAGATAAATCTATTATCTTAGGGTTATTCTTTTGAATTAAATCAATTTTCCATTGTCTATGCCAGTTTTTTAATTTCTTTTCTCTTTTTATAGCTTCTTCAACAGAGTTAGTCGATTCAAAGTAAACCAATTTGTGCAATTTATATTTTGAACTAAAACTTTTGACAAGATTATTTTTGTGCTCATATATTCTTTTTTCTAAATCAGAAGTGACTCCAACATAAAAAGTTGATTCATTAAAGTTAGCCAGAATATAAACAAAATAGGTTTTCATTATCGAATTATAACACGCCACACTAGCAAGATGCTGAATACTAAAGACCGTAATAAATTGCGTAGACTAGCGCTTCAGCATGACATATTGTTATTAAATTTTATCTCTCTCCTCCATTTGGAGGAGATTCTTATAAATCTCTTAAATATCTGGAAAAATTGACCGAAGCATTATATGAATACCCCATACACAAATAGAAAACGGAATATGACAAACACGTATAGTTTTCAAAACCGAGGCGGTGATATTTCGCATGAAATCGAAGCATTGCAGAAATACATCACTGCTCACAATTGCAAAAAACTGAATATAGACATTTCTTCGTTAAACTTTATCGATGCGACAAAGGTTTGTATCTTATGTTCGACGTTCCATTTTGCCAAGTATATTGACGGCAAAATAAGATGGCTGGTCAAAGATGAACTTGTTAAAAGCCAGATTAGACCGATGAAGCTTAATAATGTTGAGATTGAAACACGAGGCAGAACCATTATTCGGAAGCTCTCACCAAAGGCATTGCGGGCTTAGGATTTCCTAAGTTCACCGTAAATCATGAGCGAAAGCGAATGCAAAGGGTCGAGTGCCGTTGAATATGGCGGCGCATAAGTCATGTCGAGGTTATAGAGGTCGCCGACTTTTTGGTCAGCCATGATTGCCGATGCTACGGTGTTGATTCTTTTGTCTGCATCTCCAAACCCGATTGCCTGCGCTCCGAGAATTTTTTCTGTTCTTCTGTCTGCAACAAGTTTTATGGTGATGCTTTCCGCATGGGGCATATACCCGGCTCTGTCTTTTTGGGTCAAGGTAGCGGTCACTGTATCGAACCCGTTTTTCTTGGCATCACGTTCCGTGAGGCCTGTGAATGACATACTTAAATTCATGAATCTGGTTACGGCAGAGCCTAAAATCCCCGGGAAAATATCATATTGACCGGAGATGTTCATTGCTGCGCATCGGCCTTGTTTATTTGCCGAAGACCCAAGAGGAACCCAGACGTATTGTTTTGAAACTATATTATAGTTTTCTATGCAGTCGCCTGCCGCATAAATATCCCTTACCGATGTTTCCATGCGGTTGTTAACACGGATTGCATTATGCACCCCGAGCTCAATCCCTGCATCGCGTGCTATTTCTGAGTTTGGAACGATACCCATTGCTACGATAACGAAATCTGTTTCGATTTCTCTGCCTGAAGAAGTTATGACTTTTTCAACTTTTTCATTCCCTTCAAAAGCTACAACTGTTTCAGACGTAATAATATCTACATTACCTTTTTCTCCTGTAATTTTTATTATATTTTCTCTTATAAGTTCAGAAAATTCTTCGTCAAAAACCGGCAGTACATGCGGTGAACGCTCAATCAGTGTCGTTTGAATATCGTTGGCTGCAAGCGCTTCGAGCATCTCTATTCCAATATACCCACCCCCTACAATAACCCCTCGTTTGGCTTCTTTCATAGTGTTTCTTATATTTACTGCGTCTTTAATTTTCCTGAGCGTAAAGATATTTTGCAAATCTATTTTTGATATGTTTGGTATGAAAGGTCTTGCACCGGTAGTAATAGCGAGTTTGTCATATTCGACAGTTTCTATTTCTTCTGTTTTAACATCTTGAATCAGAACTTTTTTTTCAAGCGGAATAATTTTTATACATCTTTTGTTGAGGTGTATATGTGCACCTTTGTCTTCGAACTGTTCGGGAGTTCGAACGATTAGCCTGTCTGAGCTTTCAATCAGACCTTCAATATAATAAGGCATACCGCAGCCTGAATATGAAATCATATCTTCTTCTGTGTAAAGACTGATGTCACTTTCAAATGAAGGCGTACGAAGCAATTTTGCAGCGATTTTAGGTCCTGCAGCGACCCCGCCTATAATGATAATTCGCTGTTTCATAAACTGATTCTAAGGAGAAACATTGTTTTTTTCATTAGCCAAAAGAACATATCTGTCCTACAAGAATGTGATTGAGATAAACATTGTAAACAAAAACTGCATCTTCGACAGACAACAATCTTTGGGT
>JAVBRY010000186.1:0-3112 GCA_031547505.1 Candidatus Gastranaerophilaceae bacterium
AAGCGGCTTTTTGTCGTATGTAATTTCTACATCTAGATATTCATACGGTGGCTCAGATAGAGCCGGTGCTGAAATGTGATACATCCCTGACAAATCCTGATTTATGGCGTAGTGATGATAGTGCCCTGAAGCTATCATCAAAACATTGTTGTATCTTCTGATAATATCACCATAGCTTTTAGCGTCCAATAACTTGCGTTTATCTTGAGGGACAGGCTCAAGATAAGGTACGTGCTGAAGTATTATCGCTTTTTTGTTTTTATTTTTTGAAAGAACATCGTCAAGCCAGACCAGAGTTTCATCCGTAAAATATCCGTGCGGTCCGGGCATAGCCAGAGAGACCGAATCAACAAGAATGACTATGATATCCTGATTTGGGTAAAAGTAATAATTAGCATTGTATTTTTTCTGATATTTATTGCTTTTTGAAATTGCTTCAGAGTAGTCTTGTCTGCTCATACCTGAATATTTGTGCGAGTCATGGTTTCCGACAGCTAAATAGTATGGTCTTTTTAATTTTTTAATTTCACTTAAAAAACCTTTCAAGTATTCAGGTTTTGACTTGTCTGTATTGTCACCTAAAAATGCAACAAAATCAGGCTTTTCTTCGTTTGCTCTTTTTACAAAATAGCTCAAAACCACTGAAGATGCTATTTTACTGTCCGCTGTTTTTTCTGTTTCATAATGGACATCTGAAGCCAAAATAAACGTCAATGATGCTGCGTTAGCGGACAGTGCACAGAAAAATGCAAGAACAATACTAAAAATCTTTAAACATTTCATAAACTCACCTCTTCTAAATTTATTATATAAAAGAAAGGATGAAATTAAAACAAATTATGGATAAATCGCAACACGTCATTGCGCGGAGGACCAGAGGTCCGACAAAGCAATCCAGGCTGAAACAATGATTTATGTGGATGCTCTATATGCCCACTCTAGGACACTTCTTTATGTTTACGGCGTCCATGCGTATGAGGCTGTCCTGTACCTGCCTGATAGCCACAGATGAGGAATATCGCAGGCAGCGCCTTACCTATGAACTCTTTGAGTGCTTCACCTTTTGCGTTCAAGGCTATTACAGTCAATAGATCATCAACATGTATGCCGAAATCCTGAGGTCCTACTTTTCTTTCATCTTTTTCATTGTAGATTGTTTTAGTTACTTTAGAAGCAAGCCAGTTTCCGCCCGTGACACCTGCTCCGACTCCGGCTATTGCAGCGAGTCCGTTATATACTATCTTTTTAGTTTTTGATAAATCAGGAATTTTTTTGATTTGTGAAGCAGCCACACCCACAAGAGTTATTGGCACAATAACATTGCCTAAAATTTGGTGTATGCATTCTTTTATTTTTGGCTTTCTTTTGTCTTTTTTATCAATAATAAGTCCCCCAAGTGTGCCGCCAATTGTTGCAGAAGCAGCCAATCCCATCGGGACTAAGAAATTTTTCTCGTAGTCTACTTTGAACATTTGTTTTACTTTATCCAAAGATTTTGCAGAGTTAAAATCACCTTTGTTTTGTCCTTTTGCGGCAAAGAATAAGAAAGCTAACGCACCGGCAACACTTCCGGCTATTGCCGCTACTTTGACTTTTGTCGGAACCTTTTCATGCTTATGGGTATTGGGTTTTTCTTCCTTTAAAGCTTCCTTTTGGGTCTCTTTTGGAGCCTCCGTTTTAGAAATCTCAATTGTATCATTATCAGCCGCATGAATTTTTTCATCCAAATTTAAATCTTGGAAATCAAGAAACTCATGGTTATCTTCAATATGAACTTTTTCTTCCGGTTCAACTGCGGCTGTGGCAAATGATTGAAATACTTTGTTATTTGTTATCGGCAATATTTTCATTGGTGTAAAAGTTCCGATTGGCTATCTCGGCTGTGTTTTTTTATATTAAACGCCTGAAGGCTTAATATTGATAGTAACAGCTATTTTTGTATAAAAAATTAACAATTCTCCCTAGTTAAGATTAATACATTTTATCCTTGTTTTTTTTAAATCTACTTTCCTTCAATGGCGTCGATACATTCCTGACATGTTTTCTGTTCATTGTAGTCAGTCAGTTCACGATACTTCCAGCACCTGCTGCATTTTTCGCCGAGTGCCTTTGTGACATAGATTGTGTAATCTTCTTCATTCGACTCTGTGAGTGTATTTTCAGGTTTTGAATCAGCCAAAAATGCCTGAGAAACTATGAATATATTGGCTAATTCTTTTTCATAAGTTTTAAGAAGTGCAGCATCTCCGCCTTTAACATAAACAGCAACCTCTAAAGAGCTTCCGACTACTTTGTCTGCTCTTAAAGGTTCGATTGTTTTAGTAACTATCTCACGAAGCTTAAGTATTTTTGAAAATTCTGCCTCAATGGCTTCATTTTTGAATATTTCGTTAGCTTTTGGCCAATCTGAAAGTAAAATACTTTCTAAATTATTTTTTTGAGCTTCAGGTGTATTCTGCCAGATATCTTCCGCCTGGAATGGCATTACCGGAACTAGAAGCCTTGTTAAAGTCTGTGAAATTTCATAGAGCACAGTCTGACAGGCACGTCTTGAAATCGATTTCTTACCCGCCGTATATAATCTGTCTTTTACGATATCAAGGTAAAACGCACTCAAATCCACAGCTGCAAAGTTCTGCAGGTGTTGGAAGTATTTGTAAAACTCGTATCCGTCAAACGCTTCCGTTACAGTATTTATAAGCGTGTAGAGCTTGTGCAGTGCGAATTTATCGATCTCTTTTAAATCATCGTATTGAACATAATCATTCTTGGGTTCAAAGTCATAAAGGTTGCCCAATAGGAATCTTGAAGTATTTCTTATTTTTTTAAATATCTCAACAAGCTGGTTGATTGCGTTGTCGCCGATTCTTGCATCATTTCTGTAATCAACCGAAGCAGACCAAAGCCTTAATACATCTGCGCCGTAGACTTTGATAATTTCTTGAGGGAGTACCACGTTGCCTAAAGATTTGCTCATCTTTTTACCCTCAGAATCCATTACGAATCCGTGAGTGAGAACGGTTTTGTATGGAGCTTTCCCTGTTGTAGCAACAGAGGTCAATAATGACGACTGGAACCAGCCTCTGTATTGATCCGTTCCTTCAAGATACAT
>JAVBRY010000130.1:0-4705 GCA_031547505.1 Candidatus Gastranaerophilaceae bacterium
AGGCAGTGTTCTTGGTACAGTGGGTAGAACACTTGGCGGTGCGTTAGTTGCTGCAAGTAACGCTACTGAGCACGTTGTTGACGGTGTAGGTATTGCGTTTGGTGAAACATTCCAAGGTCAATTACCTGCTGCGGGAAGAAGTTTACTTGATTCTACTATAGCTCTTGTTAAAGCTCCTGTTGATGCTACGAGAACTGTTTTATCAGGTACAGCAGGCTTGTTCCAGACTACAATGGACGAAGTTTCTTACGTAGTTGATGCGAAAGGTAACAAAGTTGCTACTATCAATCCTAGAGAGCATGTATCTATCGCTTTCGGTCAGCAAAACTGTACAGCTTGTGGTGATTAATTCATAAATTTAATGATGAGATAATTATCATAAAAGAATAAGCGTGGTAGAAATACCGCGCTTATTTTTATGTTTTGTATTTGGCAAAACCAACATACGGGTGTCATACCGCAGAGTCAGGCTATGTAAATAGTAATAAATTGTTGCTGTGCGGTATCTGTCCCATTGGTACCGTAAGTTTTAAGCTTTCAAACCTAATTAGTAAGATTCTGAACATTCCAAAACTATTTAAGATAACAAGTCTAACGCTTCAGGATGACAGTAAGGGAATATTTTTGTAAAAAATACCGCGCTTATTTTTGTTTTGTATATTTAGTTTTATCTAATCTGTGGACTACAAGCTTGGAATTTCTATATTCTTTGATTTTAAGATTTCTTCAACATCCGCAAGCCATTGCTGAGAATAATCTGTTATCTTATACCCACCATCACCGACTATTCTTAATCTATTTTTATCAAAACTAAACGTCGTTTTACGTAAATCGTTCAAAGTTGCAAACATGTTATCTGTTTCTCCTGAGAATCCAAAATTATATTTTATATCTGCTTTTTCGAAAGTAGCTAATTTATTAACAAAGAAAGTTGATATTTCTTCGACCGGCTGTTTCAATTTTTCAGATTTTGGTTCTCCATATTTAACAATTTTATCCAAACCAAATTTGTTAAAAATAAATTCTCTGGTCGTTTGACCATTAGCATCTTTTTGTATAATTTTCTCTACGGCTGATGCTCCAAGAGCATCTTCTATCGCTTTAGCGCCATTCCTTTGCACATAATCAATATGTTCTGCTTTGTAAATTCGCTCACCTTGGATTTTTCTTATATCTAATTTCCCATTTTCCATGAAAGTTGCCATTTCGTCTGCGATTTCCTTAGAAATTTTACTTGCATCAGCAAAAATTTCATTAGATTTTTGTATGAGTTCTGGAGCACTTTGTTTCATTTTTAGATATTTTTGAGCATCACTTCCTCCAAATATATCATTAAGACTTTGTTTGAATTTTTGCAAAACCTCATCACCTTTTTGGGTGGTTTGTTCAAGTATTTCTTTGCCGTTAACTTTCCCGCCGCGTCCTCTAGTTGCATAATAAATCCCAATGGAAGCCAACGCAGCTAATCCGAGACCTATCCCAACTTTTGCTTCAGTTGACATAGTTTTAGATTCTGCTGAATCAGGTTTGGGCGCTGCAACTGTTTCCGCCTTAAAATTAGGCTTGTAATTATAATTTGAAATACCGTTCACGCTCAAAGGCATATTTTGTTCCTTACCTATGAAAAATTAACCTACATATATAAATTAAACATTGAACATTAAAAAAGTTGCTATGGATTCCCTATCCTATCCTATCCTATCCTATTGCTTATTATAAAAGAGTTTCGGCGATTCTAAACTCGTGTTTACAATTGTTAATAATATTATAAAATTTTTGTCATGCTGAAGCGCTAAATTGTGCAATTAGTGTTAATTTTTAATGTTCAGGCTTGAGTCGTGGACGAGGAACGAGTCTTACGAATCAGGATACTTGTACAAGTGCATCTTGCTAATTAGGTGTGTAAGTTTGAAGCTTACAATGTACATCGGTAAGATCCCGAACATGACAACTTAATTAAGATAACACGCTTGGCGCTTCGGGATGACAACAAATGGAAAAAAGACTTTTATTCTTCAATATTATAATCGGCTTTGTTCAGCTCAGCCAAGATGCCCTGGTTGATTTCAACTACGTCTGTACCGAGGTTGGATAACACTTTCATCGCAACGGACGTTGGGGCTTTTGTGATTGCCCAGAGAATGTTCTCTGAAGCTATTTTGTTTTTATTATGGTGTTTAGCCTTTTCCCAAGCCAATTCAAGAATTTTCTTTGCACGAGGAGAGAACGAAACATCCTGCACTGCTGTGTCGTAGCCTGAGCCTATGAGTTTCAACACTTCTGCCCTGGCGTCTTTAACTGTTACACCGAGTTTTGAAAGCACTCTTGCACCTACCCCGATAGCTTCATCCAAGATACCTAGCAGAATAAACTCAGAACCCACGGTTTTTCTGTCCATGCTTCTTGCTTCTTGTTTTGCAAAGCGAAGGATGGTAAGAGTTTCAGGCATTTGTTTTTCGATAGGTTTAATGATTTTGTGCGCCAATTCGTTATCTTCGACATTCAGTTCTTTGAAGATATTGTATGCAATGCCGCTTTTGGCTTTCAGCATACCGAGGATTATATGTTCGGGTTTTACGGTTGCACTGCCGAGCTCTTTGGCTGTCTCGAGTGCGAGAATCATTGTTTTAAAGGCGTTTGGTGTGAAGATGATTTGTTTTTCTTCGAACTCAGCCTTTCTTGATGAAACCTCTTTCAATTTATCGCTGTACTTATCAAGGTCGATGCCTGAATCTTTCAATATAGAGGTGATATCAGTTCCATTGTCTTCAAGGATTGACTGGATAATCTGCTCTGTGCCCAAAATCTCGTAGTTAGAGGCGGTGAGTTTTGAAACAGCACGCTCGAGAACTTTCTGGGAATCCTCGTCTTTAAAAAGTGAGAGGATATCTCTGTATTCACTGCTTTTTTCTTCAACAACTTCTTCCGGGTGTAGTTTTTTTTGTTTTTTCTCAAGCAAGGTCGTCAGGTTATGCTTGAGTTTTTCGATATCAATATCATAAGGCTCAAGAAGCGATGCGGCTTCCGAATCTTTTTCCCAGACCATGGCAAGAAGCAGGTGTTCAGGGATTATGTATGCGTTTTTGTATGTTTTGGCGATGTCAAAAGCTTTTTTGAATACGTCTCTTGATTCAACCGTGAAGGTTGTGTTGTCGTTATGGACGCATTTTGTACTTTTGAGTTTATCTCTCAGTCCATACACATCAACACCCGAATATGCTAAAAGGCGTGCGCATATGTTTGATTTCAACTGCAAGATGCCCAAAAGCAGATACGCAGGACAAATCTTAGTCTGACCCATATCTTTAGCTTCTTTTTGAGCAGTGGAGATTACTTCTATGGCTTTCTCGGTAAATTTTTCAAACAAAACAGGTTACCTTATTGAATTTTATTCAATAATACTAACCTAAACGTTTAGGAATGTCATTAGGACTTTGAAAAACTGACAGACTGGTGGCGATGTTGCAGAGTTCGTGCGATGCCTGCCGGCGCAGGCATGACAACAGGGGGCGGGCAATCACAGGTAAAAATGAATAGAGAAAGAGGAGAACATTTCTGCTCTCCTCAAAAATTGGAGTTACCTAGAACAAATGAGAATAAATTTAATGCATTTCTAAGCCTGCATAATTGGCTCTTGCTGCACTTGCTGTTGTTTCAAGCACAGCGGTTAAAGCTTTCTCTACGAAAACTTTTACTTTTTTTACTTCCTGTTGAAGTCTGACATAGTTCTCTTCTTCGACCTTTTTCAGGGCCAATTTGAATTTGTAAAAATCAAAACCGTACATGACTTACACACTCCCTTTTGTATTAACAAATTTATTAACGGCGTTTTTAAAAAATTTCTTTAGGGTTTTATAGTAAATGTTAATATTTGTTTACACATACTATTTTTTTAGTTAAAAATACTCTGTTTAAACCTTTGAAAACATCGGTGTTTTATGTTATTTGTATAATATGAAATTCATAAAAGTTATACAGGCTGTCATCATTTTTTTTATAATGTTCTTTTGTTTCGGCGAAGCGTTTGCGGATGTTATGCCAACGTACACATCTACCATACCTAAGAATGTATACGGATTTTTACAGATAAATCAAGATATTGAATTGCGCAAAGAACCGTCAAAAGATGCACCGGTCGTAGACACAATAAACTGGAGTAGAGAGGATGTGTTCTTAAATGAATATAAACTCGACCCGTCAGAGGTTTTTGCGGTTTTTGTGCCCGGGAAAAAACTTTCGCTGTGCTATGTTATGGATGAAGAAGACGGCTGGTACAAAATCCTATACGACAAGAAGAACATGCATAATGCCTGGGTAAAACCTAAGCACGAAGACGATTTCTTGTCACTGAAAGATTTTTATACAGACTTCGGCAAAAAGTATACGCTATACTATTTAAAAGATGTGGACACACGGACAAGGATTCTGAAAAGTGCACCGTCAGATGAAGCTCAATCACTTCAAGGTTTCACTATAGCCAAAAATATCAAGATGGTAATGGTCAGAGGAAATTGGGTGCTTGTTTCGGTTATAGACTATGAAGGAACTGTTCCAAAGACAGGGTATCTCAAATGGAGAAATACTGACGGAACGATTTATCTTTTCCCGCAGATAAATTAAGTGGTTTGATAATATTTGTTATGTAAGAACACTCTGTCATGCTGAACTTGTTTCAGCATCTGATGATTTATGGATGTTTTTATTA
>JAVBRY010000200.1:0-9637 GCA_031547505.1 Candidatus Gastranaerophilaceae bacterium
TGCGAGCAGAGGGTAGAGTCGACCTCGCGAAGGCGAGGGAGCGGACCCGTTTAACGCGAGCAACCAAGACTCTAATAACAATATGTTCTTGGGTTGCTTGAAGTGTTCCTAGGAGGAGCGGTCTTTAATCTTTGCAAAACATAAAGTTAATCCGTATATAAACATGTTTTTAATTAGTGTCATTCCTGCGCAGGCAGGAATCTCACAGGTTTAGCTTGTTGTCGACAGAATAATTATTATACGAATTAACAATCTTTACATCGATATAAAGATTTTATAAGGAAATCAAAGTTCAATATAAATTTGATTTATAATGTGTGCAAGATAGGAAAAGTCCTGGAGGGATAAATGCACGCTGATTCAATTAAGTATTTTTTAACAAAGCTGGAAAGCGCTGATAACAAAAGCAAAAACGAAATTGAGAATATGTTAGTTAACATAGGCTCTGCTGCTGTACCTGTACTGGTAGAACAGCTTCAGTTCGTAACAGGCCAAGTAAGAGGCGTTGTTGCAATGAGTCTTATCAGAATCGGTGAACCTTCTATTCCGTGTCTTAAAGAAGTTGCTGCTGCTAACAAAAACTTTGAGTGGGTAGCACAGTATCTTATTTCTGAGATTAAGGGTGAAAATAAAATAGTCGCATAAGTAAAATATCGTACTAGATAGGAATTAGAATTTTAACAAAAGGATTGCAGATAAAATAGGCAATCCTTTTGTATTTTAAAGAATTGTAAACATGAATTTTTTCATATGGCGACATGGTTTGGGTGGAAACTGAGAAGTAAGTTAGTAAAGGACTAGCAAAAAAATTTTATGATGGCGTTTATATATATTAAAAATATGTAATACATCTCGTCACAATCCTTGACTTTCGGATTACTAACTGATTATCATATTATTATAGGGAAAAATGTGAGGAATTAATGAAAAGTTCAACATTACACAGGTCAAACTTATCGAAAGAAAGAATGATTCTACTGGAAGAATTAAGAGCAAAATCAGCTAACAACAATACAGCTGAAGCGGGTACTCCAAGCGTATACATACGCCCTACTAAAGAAAAAGAGCTGGATGTTCTTTGGCAAAACTTTAAAGTTAACCAAAGAGAAAACAAATCTCCGGGTGTTTACCTTATGACAGGTTTCATCGCAGGCGTTGTATGTATGTTCTTGATGACTGCGCTGCTTAGCTTTACTTCTAACGCTATTAACAAGAACGACAGTGCTGTTTCAAACACAACAACAAGTTCTTCAAAATTAGTTAAAAGAACTAAAGCAGTGAAAAAACAACAGCCGGTTTCTATCATACCTGCTGACACTCCTGAACAGGTTCAGACGGTGAAAACAGCGGCACCTGAAAACTATACAGTTAAATCAGGTGACACTTTGGAAGCTATTGTATATAGATTCTACGGAAAGTATGATTCATCTAAAGTTAACAAAATTATGGAAGTTAACAACATAGCCAGTGCAAATTCATTGTCTATCGGACAGACTTTGGTTATACCTTTAGATTAATCAAACCAAATAAACATTCAAAAAAGAGGCGGATATAAATATCAGCCTCTTTTCGTATATGCCAAACACTGCTTTATAAAGCCGGGTCAACAAACCTACCGCATACAACTTATCATTCTTATACCTTCGACATTAGGCATCGCCGTGGTATAAATGGTGAAATCATTCATTGGCTTGGCATATTGTGTCAAAAATGCCTTGTTATAAACCTGTTCAACACGTGTAATGCAGCCCATATCACCGAATTCTTCTTTTACCACAGCGGCAAAGAATTCTTGATCTTCAGACAAATTCGCATCCCATAGTATTTTCACAATATCCATATACTCATTGTATAGGTTTTCTCATACAAAAGCTGTAGAATTTATAAAAAGTATATAAAATTGATACATATTTTTACATTTAATATGATATACTACTTTACATATTATTCGAATTTTAGCTCTGGGCAAGGTATTTCCAGGGTTTATTTTGATGTCACCCCGCTGCGCGATTGTGGCATATTAATTTAAATTTGTCTGAGCGGGGTCTAAAAGCATGCTCGGTAAAGTAGGTTGGGTGCAACCCAACACCAATTATTTATCCTTGAGCTAAATATTTCAATGTCTCTTTTAAAATTTCTTCAGAAGAATCTTTCTTAACAACACAAGAGCATGCCAATTTTATTGCGTTTTTTGCTTCCTGAACTGAATAACCAAGCGATAACAATACCGCCTGAACCTCAGCTACAGCTTCGTTTGAAACAGGTGTGTCACTTGTAATATCAGACATATCGATAGGCGAACTCTTTTGCCAGTTTATCAACTTGTCTTTAAGCTCTAGAATTATCTTCTGAGCAAGCTTCGGTCCTATGCCCTTGGCTCTTGAAAGCTCTTTAAAATCCTCTCTAATAACAGCTGAAATCAAATCACAACCTGAAAACTCATCCAAAAGCACAATCGCAACTTTCATACCGACACCCGAAACGCTCTGAAGAATGTTAAAAATATCTCTGTCTTCACGGTTCACAAAGCCGCACAGCGTCATCGAATCCTCTTTGTGTATCAAAGTAGTATAAACCTTAATTTCCGTGCCTTCCTGAGGCAGATTGCTGACTGTCCTATTGGTTGTATTAACAAAGTACCCGAGCCCGTTGTTATCGACGACGATTGATGCACCTTTTGAGGTTGCAGGCTGTTTTGATACGAGTTGTCCTTTTATGTAATCTAGCATAGTATCTTTTTCCCTAATCTCTTCACTGTCTCTAAATCCTTTTTAGGCGATTTTCCGGTTGTTGTGAGATAATCCCCGGTCAAAATTCCCTCTACACAATATTTCAGTGCCAGCTCCTGATTCTCCTCCGTGAGTCTCATCCTGCCGCCGCAAAAACGTACAACAGAATTAGGATTCGCAATCTTTATTATAGCAATAGTTCGCAAAATGTGCTCTTCATCGATTTTATCGAGATAACTTTCAAACGGGGTATGAGTTATAGGCATTAAGATGTTTAACGGAATCGAATCAGGCTGAATCTGAGCAAGCTCAAGTGCAATCTCCACACGCTGCTCAACACTCTCTCCCATCCCGATGATCACGCCGCAGCATAGCTCCATCCCGTATTTTCTGACGAGTTTTGTTGTGTTTATTCTGTCTTCGTATGAGTGTGTTGTGCAAATCTTGCCGTGATAGGATTTGCAGGTATTTATGTTGTGGTGAAATCTTTTTAATCCTGCATCTGCAAGTTTTTTCGCCTGTTCATCATTTAAAATCCCTATAGAAGCACAGCTTCCCATTCCTTCGACTTTGTTTATCTCTTCAATCATTTTTAACAAAGTATCAAAGTCACTTTCCTCAGGGGTTTTACCTGATGTTACAATAGCGAATTTGTTTGCACACTGCTCTTTTGCTTTTTGAGCCGCTTCTTTCACTGTTTCAATACTCACTAAAGAATGAGTTTCGATGTCTGTTCTATAGTGTGAACTTTGAGCACAGTACTTGCAATCCTGAGAGCAGATGCCCGTCTTTGCACTTATAAGAGAACAGAACTCAATCTCATCGCTCATATACTGCGAAGAAATCTTTAACAACTCTTCCAAATCCAGATTGTATAGCTTCAGCAACTCTTCTTTTAACATTCAATCATGATAATACAAACGTAGGTTGGGTGGAACCCGACATAACATTCAGTGTTGTCATGCCTGCACTGAAACAAGTTCAGCATAAACTCTGGCAGGCATCGCACAATCTGTTCTATTTTCAATAATACAAAAAAGGCCCTAAATTATTTAGAGCCTTTTTTATATAAGCTATATTTTTGATAAAGATTCTGTCATCGCTTTTATTTTTTTAACCACATCTTTTGGTGATTTTTGTTTAAGGGCGTCTTTAAGAACTTCTTTTATTTCTATTTTTTTCCCAATATTAGTTATATTGTTATCAATAATCGCTTGTTTGAACTCAGTAGCTTGTTCTTTCGTCAACCCATGTTTTTCAAGCATTTTAAAAACATTTTTAGTCTTTTTGCCGTCTTCTAAATATTTTTCAATAATTGCCTTATCTTTTTTATTAAATGTTTTTCTTGTAAAGACTGATTTTACAAATTTTACAGTGTTTTCAGCAAACTTGTCAGTTGCTTTTACGACTTTGTTTTTCGCGTTCGATACCCATTTTGTAATTTTTGGGAATTTACTGCTGAAGAAGTCTGAAACGCTTTTAGAGGCGTTTGAAACTTTTTTCGTAACATTATTATAGAATTTTGCAACTTTAGGGAATTTCTTAGCTAACTTTTCTAAACCGTTGTTAATACGCTTTGTTGCTCCATTAACAAGTTTTGTATTCTTAATTTGTTTTCTGAAAACAGCGCCGCCGACCACAGCCGCCGCACCTAGACCAAGATACAGACCTTTGTGGCTTTTCTTGTCTTCTGATTTACCGAAATTTACATTTTGATTGTTGGAATAATCTCTTAAGCTTACTGAATTTATATTGTTCATCTTCACTTCCTTTTTTAATCGTATTTAATTTAAACCGTCTAAAAATATAATTTGCTAGATACTGGACCGGTTTCTTAAATAATTTAATAATTCTTTACATATAAACCGTTTTCCATATGTATTTATGAAGAATTGTAAACCCGAAAAAGACGCATTATATTGAGTTTTAGTAAAAAATATATATTTCATAGATAAATTTTAGCAATTTTTTATAGAGAAAATTTTTTATATAGATAAGAGAGAAAAATAAGTTAATACAAAACAAAAAGAATTACACAAGTCTATGAACATAACTGGAGGAATTACAACATGGCAAGAGTTTTGATTTCTATGCCCGAAGAATTTTTATCAAAAATTGACGGCGTAGCAGAAACAGAAAATCGTACAAGAAGCGAACTTATTCGCGAAGCGTTGAGAACGTACATTCACAAACAAAAAGTTCGTGAAAACTCACTCGCAACAAAAAATGCAACAATTTTAGAGGCATTACTAGACTAGCGAATTTCGGTAAAAGCGCCGATAATTCAAAATTAGAGATTTAAGCCGGGATGGATAACGGCAAAAGTACTATGGGGATTAAGAGACGACAGACAAGAGAACTATAAAGAAAAAATTCACGACTTTATAAAGGCCGCCCACAAGCGGCCCTCTCTTTGCGCAATATTTATAAATTAGTTGTCATACCGCAGAGCTAAGTATTGTGCGTAGTAATAATTTGATGCTGTGCGGTATCTTACTAGCTAATATTGTTAATTTTTAGTGTTCAATACTATTGACAATTTTCATCGGTAAGATCCTGAACACACTAGATTGTATAAAATAAAAAGTTTTATGCTTCAGGATGACATTTACCCAAAGGGGTTCTTAGGCTTGACTCTGAGATTCTTAGCTTTTACTACCTGTCCGCATTTTGAGCAGGCGAGGATTTCTTTTGTGCTGTCTATAGGCAAAAAGATGTGTTCACAGGTTTCGGGCGAATCATCTTCGATTTTCGAAAACTGTTTTTTGTCTTTGTTTTTAATTAACTTTACAATCAGCTCAATTATGTACATTCACTAGCCTTACAGTAGTTTTTCCATACTAATATACTATAGCATTATTGACTTAAAACCAAAAACAAATATGATAGATATGAGGAGTATCATTTATGTCTATTACACTGACTCAGAAGCTGAAACAGCTTGAAAAGCAGATTGTTTTTTTGAAATGGGGACCCAACGGAGAATACGGAAAAATAAACTACGTCGGATTCGATTTTATTGAGTTTATTATATTGAATACTGATGAAATGGAATATGCGGAAACAGTCCTAATCAATCCGCAGTTCATTTTAGAGACAGTAATCGGCGGATATGATATCTCAAGAATCATTGCCGAATACTCTTCAAAGCTTAGCTGCAGTGAGAGAGACGAGTAGAGTTGTAGGTTGGACATCCCCACAACTCAAGAAAAGAAGGCTGTCTTGGATTATTTGCAGTTCAAAAGCTTAGGACTCCATTACGCTTTTATTATATAAAAGCTTCATTTCGCAAGCTTTTTCACTTGGACGAACTCGCTCGGCTAAAGCCTCGACGCCGTTCTAGCAAAAATCCGCAAAAAAAAGCCTCTCGACATAGTCAAAAGGCTAAGTATATCAGACAAACAATTGGAGAAGAGTAAATTAATTCTTTTCAGCTAGTTTTGCAGCTAGTTCTAATTTAGCGGCGTCAGAAACTTTAACGCCTTCGAGTTCTTTGTTAATTGCCAATAAACCTTTGGCAACTTCACCTTCGAAGCTCGCAACGAATCCTGCGATTCGTTGGGCTTGTTCAGGCGTGACGTATTTTGCAACGTCGTAAGATGCAGGCGTTTTTACCTGTGCATTAACAGCGGCATTTTGTGCCATATATGTTAATACATCTTCAGGTTTTACCTGAGCACCTTGAGCTTGAGGCTGCTGCCCTTCGGCTTTTTCCTCAGCTTTTTGTTCTCCTTGTGACTTTGGAGCCACATAAGAGTTCAAACCTTTAGTATTTAATCCAATTCCGTTTACATTGTTTGTCATGATGCATATCTCCTGGTTGTTTGTTCTTCACTCCATATATATCGGAATACATTTTAATTTTCTTTAGGGTTTAGTCATAAATTTGTGTTCTTTTGTTACATTGCTTAATAAATGCGCCCTGAAAGCCATATATATCAAGGGTCTTTACATGGGGTATTTTGCAGTATAGAATTGGAGATGTGGGTGTGATGTCTTACCAGCTATGGGGACGACCCCACGCACTTGTAAGCCCGATTAAAATAAATATTAATCAATCGGACTTTAACACTTGAGGGCGTCTATTGGCTTACGGAGTCAGTTGACGATATGGAAAATATGGAACATATCTTGAATTACATACACGGACATGAGCTTATAATAGCGACTGCTGTTTTAATTTTGGCTTATATCTTTATAGCGATAGAGAAGATTTCAAAGGTTACGATTGCCCTTTTGGGTGCGACTTTGACCATTCTTCTGGGTCTTGTTTCCCAGACCAAGGGGCTAGAGGGGATAAACCCGCATTATTTCATTAATTATGTTGAATTTAATGTAATATTCCTGCTCATCAGTATGATGATTATTGTTAATATTGCGGCAAAAAGCGGGATATTCACCTGGATAGCTAATGAATTAATGAAGCTTACAAAAGGCAATCCGACTTTAATTTTCTGGGCCTTAGGGATTTTTACGGCAATAGCTTCGGCGTTTTTGGATAATGTTACAACCGTAATCCTTATTATGCCTGTGACTTTTCTTGTTGCTAAAAAGCTCGATATCAACCCTGTTCCGCTTTTGATAATGGAAATAATGATGTCGAATATTGGCGGCACTGCCACTTTAATAGGCGATCCGCCGAATATAATCATCGGGAACAAAGCCGGGTTCTCGTTTTTGACCTTTGTAAAAGAGCTCACGGGGATTGTGGTTGTCATATTCATAGCTTGTATGGGAATTTTGCAGACGATTTTCAAAAAATCGCTTGTCACAAGCGAAGAAAAGATGAAAGAAGTCGAATGCCTGGACAACTCTCAAACGATAACCGATAAAAAACTTGCTATCCGCTCAATGTTTGTACTGGCGCTTGTGATACTGGGGTTTTTAACTCACGACATCACACATATGGAAACCTATCTTGCAGCGATGGCGGGGGCCTCGTTTATGTTGATATTTGAAGACCCGCACGAAATTTTGAGAACAATTGAATGGAATACTATATTTTTCTTTATAGGTTTATTTATTATTATAGGCGGATTTGAGGCTGCTGGCGGAATCTCGTTGATGGCAAATTGGATTCTCACAGTAACACAAGGCAATGAGACTGCTATGTCTATGCTTATTCTTTGGGCATCCGGTATATTATCGGGTATCGTGGATAACATTCCATATACTGCTACGATGGCGCCTATGGTTTACCAAATACAACTGGTGCATGGGGCGGCTTATGCTCATCCTCTGTGGTGGTGCTTATCTTTAGGAGCGTGTCTTGGCGGCAACATGACGATAATTGGCGCTGCGGCGAACGTTATAGTTTCAGAAATGGCAGATGCACAAGGGCATCCGATTCATTTTATGCAGTTCTTAAAATACGGTATCTTGATAACTTTTGTTTCATTGGTTCTGAGTTCTGTATATATTTATTTCAGGTTTCTAACTTAAGTAGATTGTCATACCGCTGCGTGATTTTTGGGTATAGCATTATAGTATCTGAGCGGTATCTTGAAGCGTTAATTTTTTAGACCCCGCTCAGACTAAATTATTACTGCTTTTCATAATCATACAGCGGGGTGACAACAGTTTTGTTGACATATTAATGTCGACCTACTGCTTCAATCTTTGAACCAACTCCTCATTCAAAACATCTTCGGCAGACTTTTCACCCAAGAAAACCGGCTCTAATGCTGTGTTCAAGATATCCGTAATCTTTTGATAATCTTCATTTACAGGTGTCGGCTTGGCGGTTTGTATCGCCTCTAAAAACACTACAGCGTTCTGCGGTTTTTTATCAGGAGCAAGGAAAGCCTTTGAATACGCAGCATCTTTTCTCGCAGGGACAATCAAACCGCTCTGTGCCAGCTGCTCAACAGATTTTTTAGAGGATAGATATTTTATCAAACGAATCGATTCTTCTTTATACTTTGAAGATTTTGAAACTGCGTAGCCCGAAGAATCCAGCCCTACGATAGAACCCTTACTTCCTTTCGGGAAATTCACCACATCCCAATCAAATTTGATGTCACTTCTGTATTTCGGTACAAGCCAGCGTCCTGATATTTGCATGGCGATCTTGCCTTGAATAAACAGCTGTGCCATTGTGAGGCTTGCACTTTGTGACTTGTCAGGCGCAATTTTATATTTGTTAACCAACGCAACATAAGTGTCCAAAGATTTTATGCTCTCGGGAGAGTTGATTATCACAGCACTTCCGTCATCGCTAAAAACCCCTCCGCCGTTGCTGAACATAAAAGGTAGCCAGTAGATTGCTTCTCTTTCAAAACCCGTGCCCCAGATGTCGGTTTTGCCATCACCGTTTGTATCGCGGGTGAGTTTTTTTGCAGTGATTATATAATCCTGAATTGTCCAATCTTTTTTAGGGAAAGGAATGTTGTATTTTTTGAAAATGTCTTTGTTGTAATAAACTACAAGGTCTGAGATATCTCTTGGAACAACATATAGCCTGCCTTTATAGGAGGAGGACTCTATCGACTTTTCAAAAAAATCCTTTTTTTCATTTTCAAAATGGGGGGTCAAATCCTCAAGCAGCCCGGCATTTATGTATTTTTTCGAATAAAAATTGTTCAGAAAAACCACATCCGGTGCGAGGTTTGAGGCAAACAGAAGATGAAGCTTTTGAAAATAGTTCTGAGGAACATGGACAAAAACCACCTTCACATCAGGGTTTTCTTTTTCAAACTCTTCTAAAATCGGCTTTAGTATAGCAGTTTCGCTTTGAGAACCCCAGGCGCTGAATTTGATGACTTTACGCTCATCTTTTTTATCACAGCCTGACAAAAATATGAGACATGTACAAATTAAAAAGGAAACAAATCTTTTCATAATTAAAATTCGAGTAACAGGTGCATATCATTTTGATTTACATCAACGACTGCTTTATATGTTCCCAT